>JAHFTG010000235.1 GCA_023269455.1 Opitutaceae bacterium
CTGCTCGATGTCGGTCTCGGTGGCATCCAGCCGGAGGTTGGTCGAGTCGAGCATCGCGGCGAGTTGGGCGGCAGTGAGCGTCATGGGTGGGAGCCTAGCCTGCACGCGGCGTGCGGAAAGCAGCTTTTGTGCGGTGCGCCCGATCTGTCCCGGCTTTGACTTGCTGGATTCCGCCTTAAATGGAAACTCGCGGCCAGTGCGACGTGCCATGCAACTTTGGAAAGGGAAGCACTTGGGGCGACTGGGAGTCGTCGTGTTGGGTTGTCTCTTCATGGCGGGCGGCTTGCGCGGAGAAGAGGTTCCGGCGCGTCCGACGGCTCTCGATCAGGTGAGCCTGCAGCTCAAGTGGCACCATCAGTTTCAATTTGCGGGTTATTACGCGGCCATCGCCAAGGGCTACTACCGCGAGGCCGGACTTGAGGTGAAGCTGATCGAGGCGACGCCGGGCCAGGATCCGGCCGCGACGGTGCTCTCCGGCCGGGCGGAGTTTGGCGTGGGCACTTCGGATATCCTGCTGCTGCGCGGGCAGGGGAAACCGGTGGTGGTGCTGGCGACGATTTTCCAACATTCGGCCCTCGTGCTGCTCTCGCGAAAGGCGTCCGGCGTGAACGATCTGCACGACCTGCATGACAAGCCGATCATGATCGAGCCGTTGTCGGCGGAGTTGTTTGCCTACTTCAGGGACGAGGGCGTCGATCCCGCAAAGCTCCATGTGGAAAACCACACCTTCGACGTGAGGGACCTCATCAGCGGACGGGTGGCCGCAATGTCGGGCTATTCGACGGATGAGCCGTTCGTGCTGGATCAGGTGGGGTTTGAGTATCTGGCCTTCACCCCGCGCGCGGGCGGAATCGATTTTTACGGGGACAATCTTTTTACCACTGAAGAGCAGGTCCGCCTGCACCCTGCGCGCGTGAAGGCGTTTCGCGAGGCGAGCTTGAAGGGCTGGGACTACGCGCTGGCGCATCCTCAGGAGATCATCGATTTGATCCTGCGCGAGTATGGTGCGAAGAACAGCCGGGCGCATCTGGTCTTTGAGGCCGAGCACACCGCGCAGCTCATGCATCCCGGCCTGATCGAGGTGGGGCATATGAACCCGGGGCGCTGGCGGCACATGGCGGATACTTATGCGGATTTCGGCATGCTGCCGCGCGATTTTTCGCTGGCGGGTTTTCTTTATGATCCTGATCCGCGGCCCGATCTACGCTGGGTTTACTGGTCGCTCGCGGGACTCGCGGCGGTGGCGATCGGTGCGCTCGGATGGCTGCTTCCGCTGGTGCGGTTGAACCGGCGTCTGCGCGAAGAAGTGGCGGCCCGCCGGAAGACCGAGGAGGCGCTGCGGCGCGCAAAGGAAGCCGCCGAGGAGGCAGACCAGGCGAAGAGTCGCTACCTGGCGGTGATGAGCCACGAGGTGCGCACGCCCATCGGCGGCGTGATCGGATTGGTGGGCCTGTTGCAGGTCGAGCCGCTCACGCCGGACCAGCGGGAGATCGTGGGCCTGATCGAGAATTCGGCGGAAGGACTGCTCAAGCTCATCAGCGGCCTGCTGGATCAAGCGCGCCTGGGCGAAGGACGGATGGAGCTGGAGATCACGCCGATCCCGGTCGCGGCCTTTACCACGGAGATATGCGAACTGTTCCGTGGCTCGGCGCAGGCGAAAGGCTTGGCGCTGGCCTGCCATGTTGATGCGGCGATGCCTGCGATCATCCACACCGATGGCGCCCGGCTGCGGCAGATCCTGAGCAACCTGCTTTCCAATGCGTTGAAATTCACCTCGGCGGGCGAGGTGCAGGTGGCGGTGACGGCGGGAGCGGGCCGGGTGCGGTTCAGCGTGCGAGATAGCGGCATGGGAATGACGACGGAGCAGTTGGGGCGGCTTTTCACGCCCTACGTGCAGGCCGATGCGTCGATCGCCCGGCGGTTTGGCGGCACCGGGCTGGGACTGTCGATTTCACGCGAACTGGCGCGCCTGCTGGGCGGCGACATCACGGTCGAGAGCACCCTTGGCCACGGCACGGTTTTCACCGTCGAGATCGCCGATCATCCGGCGGGCGGCGCGGCAGGCTCAGGCCTTTAGAAATTTTTCGATCTCGCGCTGCGCGGGCATCGCGCCGGCGGTGCCCGGCTTGGTGACGGAGAGCGCCGCCACGGCGACGCCGAAGCGGGCGGCCGCGACAATGTCTCCGGTGAATTTCACGAGTCCCGCCGAGAAACCGCCGACGAAGGCGTCGCCCGCGCCGGTGGTGTCGATGGCCTTGACCTTGTGAGCGGGGATGAAGGTGTGTCCCGAGGATTGTGATACGAGGCAGCCTTTGCGGCCGAGCGTGACGATCACGACGGGCGGACCGAAGGCGCGGCAGAGCGCGTGGATCGCGTCGTTCGGCAGGAGGCTCAACGCGGACTCGGTGAAATCGGTGCGCCCGGTGGAGGGGAGAAGGTTAACGAGCGCGGTGAATTCAGTCTCATTCGGGATGAGCACATCCACGTGTTTCAAGATGGCAGGATCGAAATCCGTGCGCATGGGCGCGGGATTGAGCAGGGTGGTGACGCCGGCGGCGCGCGCGGTTTTTAGGACGAACGCGGTGGTCGTGAGATTGGATTCGAGCTGGGTGACGACGACCTTGGCGCCGACGAGGAGCGAGGTGTCGATGTCGGTTTTGGCGAGATGGGCGTTGGCCCCGAGGGCGACGATGATTTCATTCTGCCCGGCGGCATTGACGAGGATGCCGGCGGTGCCGGTCGCATGTTTGGGCTTTTCGGCGAACTGTGCGGCGATGCCTTCGGCGGCATAAAAGGCTCTGGCTTCCGCCGCGAAGGCGTCGCGGCCGACCGCGCCGATGAAAAGGGTGGCGGCGCCTGCGCGACCTGCGGCGACGGCTTGGTTGGAGCCCTTGCCACCGGGGCCGGTGGAGAAGGCGCCGAGAATGGTTTCGCCCGGCTTTGGGAAGGCGGCGCAGCGCCAGACGAGATCCTGCACAAAGCTGCCGACGATCACGACTTGGGGGTTCATGAGCCTAGGTTGCGCAGTTTCGGGTGTGCGGCAAGTCGGGGGCTTGCGCAGGAGTTGAGGGAGGGGCAGTTTTCAAAAATGAGCCCGCTGCTTTTCCCCCAGCATGTCATCGCCCGCAAAAGGGACGGGCATGTTTTGTCGGTCGATGAGATCGCGGCATTCGTGCGCGGGGCGACTGATGGTTCGTGGGCTGACTACCAGCTCAGCGCGATGCTCATGGCGGTTTTTCTGCGCGGGATGAACACGGCCGAAACCGTGGCGTTGACCGAGGCGATGATGCGCTCGGGCGTGGTTGCGGATCTGTCGGTGGTGCGCGCGCCGAAGGTGGACAAGCACTCGACCGGCGGCGTGGGCGACAAGGTGTCCATCCACCTTGCCCCGATGGTCGCGGCGTGCGGCGTGGCGGTGCCGATGATCAGCGGGCGCGGGCTCGGGCACACCGGCGGGACGTTGGACAAGCTGGAGTCGATTCCCGGTTTTCGCGTCGGGCTTTCGATGGACGAATACCGTGCGCAGGTGGACAAGGTCGGTTGCGCGCTCATCGGGCAGACCCAGGAGCTGGCACCGGCCGACAAGAAACTCTACGCGTTGCGCGACGTGACGGCGACGGTCGAGTGCCTGCCGCTCATCTGTGCGTCGATCATGGCAAAAAAATTGGCGGAAGGGATCGATGCGTTGGTGCTCGACGTGAAGTTCGGCGCGGGCGCGTTCATGAAGGACAAGGCCGACGCGCGGGCGTTGGCGCAGGCGATGGTGGATATTGGCAACGCGATGGGGAAGCCGACGCGGGCGCTCCTCACCGCGATGGATCAGCCGCTCGGTCATGCAGTGGGCAACGCGCTCGAAGTCGCCGAATCTATCGCGTGCCTGCGCGGCGAAGGGCCGGCGGATTTGATGGAGGTCACGTATGCGTTGGGTGAACAGATGCTGCTGCTCGCGGGCACGGCAAAAACCGCCGCAGAAGCGCGGGTGCAGTTGGAGAAATCAATTTCAAGCGGCGCGGCGCTGGCGAAGTTCCGCGAGATCGTGACGGCGCAGGGCGGCGACGCGCGCGTGGTGGATGATCCGGCGCGGTTGCCGCAGGCGCGGCTGCGCGCCGAGGTGAAGAGCGCGGGCGGCGGTTATGTGCAGGTGGTCGGAGAGATGGAGACCGAGCTGGCGGCGTTAAAGCTGGGCGCTGGCCGCGTGAAGGCC
>JAHFTG010000037.1 GCA_023269455.1 Opitutaceae bacterium
GTTGAGAAATCTGCTCCCGTCACCACGCCGAACAACACGAAGGCGAGCGCTCCAAGCACCGCGCCCAGCGTGGCGATCACCAGAACGATGACCAGAAAGTAGAGCGACCAGTGGAGGCGGGAAAGATTCATGAAACGCGGGCGGACAACGTATGGCTTTCAATTTCTCTCGTGCAACGGGAAGTTGTCGATGACCCGGCTGGCGCGCGTTTCCCCGCTTGCTGGATCACCTTTCCCCCGGCTGAATCCTTCGACTGATCATGGCCTTTAACGACGAAGACGATGCCGCCACTGGCGATCCCGCTTCCCAAAAAAGTTTTTGGGCGCACCTCGACGACCTGCGCGCCGCGCTCGTCAAATCGGCGATGGCGGTGGGCGTAGGCTTGATCCTGTGCCTTTTCATGGGCGACCGGCTGGTGTCGCTTTTGGAGTATCCGCTTCATCGCATGGATATGTTTGAGAAGCCGCATCCCTCGGTGACTTTTCAAATCGGTGACACGAAGCTCGGCCCCTATCAGGTCACGGCGGAAAAGTTTCCCGGCATGCCGGCGGGCGAGGCGCCGCAGGTGCTTTTTCATGTGGGGACGACGGTGGTGAACGGCCAGCAGATCGTGACGCTCACGCCTGATCCGGTCGCGCCGGCCACAGGATCAGGCGAGCGGGTGAAGCTGCACAACTTCAGTCCGACGGAGGCGTTTTACGTCGCGTTTCACGTCGCGATTTACGGCGGACTGGTGCTTTCGTCGCCGTTTTGGGTGTTTTTCATGGGGCAGTTTATTCTGCCCGCGCTGCACATCCGAGAAAAGCGCGTGCTCGGCACCTGGCTCATGTGGGGGACGGCGCTGTTTCTGACCGGCGTGACGCTGACGTATTTCATCCTGCTGCCGGTCGCGCTGCGTGCGTCCATCGAATATTCGCAGATGATGGGGTTTGAAGCCTACGACTGGAAGGCCGACGACTACATCGGCTTCGTGACGAAGTTTATTTTCGGGATGGGCCTCGGATTCCAGTTTCCCGTCATCGTGCTGCTGCTCGTGAAGATGGGCCTGGTCACGCATCAACAACTCGGGCGTTACCGCCGGCATGTCATTGTGCTGTGCCTCGTGCTGGGCGCGGTGCTGACCACGCCGGAAATCATCACGCAGGTGGCGATGGCCGTGCCGCTCTACATTCTTTATGAGGCGTCCATCTGGATCGCGTGGTATTGGGATTGGAAGAAGCGGAAGGCCGCCCGGCTGGCCGGCGAAGAGGTCGATTGATCCCGCCTCGTCTTTTCATCCTTGCGCCGCTCGCCGCGCGTTGCGGTCATGATTCTTTCACATGATCGCTCCAGAAACTTTTTCCCACATCGAGAACATCAAAAGGCGCGCCGGGCACCTATGGAGGTTTCTTTGACTGCGATCAAAAGCAGCGTGAAATAGAGGCCCTCGAAGCCCAGATGGGCGATCCCACCTTCTGGGATAACAACGACCGTGCGCAGAAACACATCGTCAAGGTCAACACCTTGAAACGCGCCGTCCTCCCGATCGTCGCCTTCAAGAAACGCGTCGATGACCTCGACGTGATGATCGAGCTCATCGAAGCCGGCACCCCCGAGGAGCAGGACGAATATTCTAAGGAGCTGACTACGCAGGTCGAGGCGATGATTCCCGAGCTCGACGCCATCGAGATCGGCGCATTCCTCACCGGCCAGTTCGACCGCAACAACGCGATCTTCTCCATCCAGGCCGGCGCGGGCGGCACCGAGTCCAACGACTGGGCCGACCTCCTCTTCCGCATGTATTCGCGTTGGGCGGAGCGTCGCGGCTTCACGACCGAGCTCATGGACGTGCAGCCCGGCGACACCGCTGGCATCGCCAAGGCCACCATCCTCATCAAAGGCGAAAACGCCTACGGCTACTGCAAGGCCGAGCGTGGTGTTCACCGCCTCGTGCGCATCAGCCCTTTTGATTCCAATGCCCGCCGCCACACCTCGTTTTGCGCGGTGGACGTGGTCGCCGAGGTCACCGATGAAATCAAAATCGACATCCCCGAGGACGAGATGCGCATCGACGTTTACCGTTCCTCCGGCAAGGGCGGCCAGGGCGTCAACACCACCGACTCCGCCGTCCGCATCACGCACATTCCGACGGGCACCGTGGTCGTCTGCCAAAACGAGCGCTCCCAGATCAAGAACAAGGCCACCGCCATGAACGTGCTGAAGGCCCGCCTCTACGAAAAGAAGCAGGACGAGCAGCGCGCCGAGATGGACAAGTTCTACGGCGACAAGGGCGAGATCGGCTTCGGCGCGCAGATCCGCAGCTACGTGCTCCAGCCCTACCAGATGGTGAAGGATCTGCGCACCGGCGTCAGCACCAGCGACACTCAGGGTGTGCTCGACGGTGACATCGACCGCTTCATCAACGCCTGGCTCCGCGCCGGCTGCCCGCGCCATCGTAATAAGGACATTCAGGTTGACGACGAGTGATCGGACTGACCGGCGCGCGCCCAGGTGAGCGCCGGAATGACGAATGCCTGATGTCGAATGACGAACGAAGGCCGATGATCCCTAACGGGTGATTCGGCCTTCAGTCTTTTTGAGGTGTGCCGGCAAAAGATATTACGTCGTCCTGGGTGTAGGCGACGCGGTCGGGGCCGGCGGTGCGCAGCTCGACGGTGAGGCGCGAGATGGAGTGAAACACATACGGCGTGCCCCACCGGTCGAGCAGCTCGCCGGTGGCCGGGTTGATCGCCGGTGCGTCGCGCGGGAGCAGGCCGAGGCGCTGCGGATTGGCGCCGGCGAGGGCGTTGACGAGCTGGGCGTTATCACCAAAGGCCGGATATGCGCCGAACCGCTCGCGGTAGAGATCGAGGATGGCGCGGACGAGGCGCAGGTCGTCGCGCGCGGTGCCGCCGGGAGCGTTTAAATTGTCGGCCAGCGGGGATCGGGGGAGGGACGAGCTGGCCGCGACGGCAATCAATGCGGGGCGCTCGGGCGAGAGACTGGCGGCCGGACGCGGCGCGATCACCGGAGGCCGCGTCGGTGTTGTTATCGTGTCGGCGAAGGGCGAGGGTTCGCGGTTGCAGCGGGAGATGATGAAAGCGGCCGCCAGGCCGACGATCACGACCGGCAGGAGTGTGAAGAACGGGCTGCGCCGAAGATAGCCTCCGCTCATAGGCTCGCGTTCATGAAGCCCAGGTCGCGGCGCGAGAAGCGGCCGATGTTGGGCAGAACCGATTCGAGGTTGGAGTCGGCCACGCCGAACCAGCGGGCGAGGGTCGCGGCATATTCGTCGGTCGAAATGCCGGGAATCCAGGCGCCGCGGTCGCCGGTGTCGTCGGGGCCGCCGGATTGGAGCACGGGCATGCGTCCGATGAGACGGCCGCCGTTGACGCCGCCGCCGACGACGAGGTGGTGTCCGCCCCAGGCATGGTCGCTGCCTTTGCCGTTGGTCGAATAGGTGCGGTTGAAATCGGACGCGGTGAAGGTCGTGACTTCGTTGGAGAGACCGAGCGTGACGGTCGCGTTGTAGAAATCGGCGATGGCGTTGGAGAGCTGGGCGAGGAGCTCGCTGTGGTCGTTGAGTTGATCGTCGTGGGTGTCCCAGCCGCCGAGAGAGGCGAAGAACACCTGGCGGCGCATGGCGAGGGCGTTGCGCGAGGCGATCAGGCGCAGGATCATGTGCAGCTGCGCGGCGACGCGGGTGAGCGTGCCGTCGGAGTTGCGCGAGTTGGGGAAGAGGTTCAAGTCGCCGGCGACGGCGCCGGCCGTCGGCGGGGTGCGGTCGTAGCGCGGGATGTTGGCGAGGGTGGATTTGAGGAGCGTGTCGTTGGAAATGGCGCGCTTCATGATGGACGCGTATTCCTGCTCGAAGAGGTGCCCGTAGCTGCGGTCGAGCGTGTCGCGCACTCCCTGCATGTGCTGTTTGCGCGGGTCCCAGGTGGCTGTGTAGTCGCTGAGCCCGATGCTGCCGTTGGGGGTGACTTGGTATTGGAAAACATTCTCGCCGACCTGGAAAAAATTATTCCCGGCGAGGGAGATGTTCATCGAGATCTGCGAGCCGGTGTTGAGGGCTTGCAGGTGATCGGCGAGACGTCCGCCCCAGCCGATGCGGCGGGTGGCGTCGGGCACGGAGGTCTGCCACTGGACCTGCTGGTCGTTGTGCGAAAACAGATAGGGCGGGATCGCGGCGCCGCCGGATTTGTATTCGGTCTTGGTGAGCGGGGCGACGAGGGTGCCGGCGTTGAGGATCATGGCCATCTTGCCGTCGGCGTAGGCGGGGGCGAGGCGGCTCATCGCGGGGTGGAGCGCCCATTCGCGTCCGTCGCCGCCGGCGGGCACGGGCAGGCGCACGAGGTCGGTGCGGGGCAGGGCGAGGAGGCCGCGCGCGGCGGCGTAGGCCTGGTAGCCGGCGGTGTCGTAGGGGACGAGGGTGTTGTTGGCGTCGTTGCCGCCGTAGAGGAAGAGGCAGACGAGGGCTTTGTAGTCGTTGCCGGGAGGGAGGGTTTGCGCGGAGAGCGTGGAGTTGAACAGGCGCAGCGTGCCCATGGCGCTGAGCAGGCCGGTGAGGCCGAGGCCGGCGCAGGCGCCTTGTCCGAGAAACTGGCGGCGGGTGATGGGGGTGTTCATGGGGCCGGTTATTTTTGGATCACGTATTCGGGGGAAATGGCGATCAGGTGGGCGGCGGTGCGGACGATTTCGAGGCGGCGACTGCGTAACGTGGGCTCGTCGTTGGTGGGGAAATACCACGAGGGCAGGGTGGCGAACACGTTCATCAACGTGGCGCGCAACTCGGGGCTGATGTGTCCGTCGAGGAGCTTCAGCGCGAGGGCGTCGATGAGGGCGGTTTGGTTTTGCGCGGCGGTGAAGATCGGGCGTTCGAGCAGGGCGACTTCGGCGCTGAAATCGGGGCGCAGGGTGATGTAGGGGTTGGTCGTGGCGTTGTAAGGCTGCGTCGCGTCGACCAATTCGGGCGTGCCAATTCCCCCGAAGACGAGGGAATGGATCTGGTTGGCTTCGTTGATGACGGTCGTCTCCGAGGTGATTTGAAACTCCGGAGAGAGCAGCCCGGCGGCGGCGATGCGACCGGGCTGGGCAAAGACCGGTTGGTAGAAGTTGAACACCGAGGGAGCGCCCTGCGGGATTTGGTGAGTGAGTGCGTATTGATAATTGATGAAGAGCCGGGCGTCGCCGACACGGGGCGAGGAGACCGGGAAGGCGCGCAGGAACTGGGTGAGGCGCAACACGGGTTCGCGGCGTTTGCCGCGCGTGTAGTTATCGAGCGGGGCGGAGGAACGCGCTTCGTAGTCGAGCAGGACGGCGCGCAGCGTGGCGCCGAGATCACCGCGGACCCCGAGGCCGTTGTTCGTGAACACCTGCGCGACCCGGTAAACGTAGCCTGGCGAGGGATTGCTGGTGACGAGGCGCTGGATGAGCTGGCGTGCGACAAAGGGCGGGACGTTGGGGTGGTTGAAGAGGTTGTCCAATGCGAGGTCCAGAGCGGTTTGGCCGTCGGTTCCAGCCGGGATCAGCGCGCCGCGCACGAGACGTCTTGCCTCCATGTCGTGGTATTCCGGGTAGAAGGTCATCGGTCGTTCGAGGTCGATGCCGTAGAGAAACCACTCGAGGCGGTTGGCGACGGAGCCGGTGCCGCCGCTCCAGCGAGGTGGATTCGCGGCATCGTAGTGCGGGCCCCAGCCGGTAAATACGTGAGCCAGACCGACGATGTCAGCCTGCGTGTAGGTCGGGATCGGCCGTCCGCGTTGGTCGAGCCGCAGCGTCCCATCCGGGTGCAGTTCGTTCAGCCCGATGGTGAAGAGCTGCATGATCTCGCGGGCGTAGTTTTCGTCGGGTTGCTGGCCGGTCTCCGGATCGGGACGGCGGTTGCGAATCATGCTGAGGTAAAGACCCATCTGGGCGCTGCGGGTCACGTCGCCGAGGAGCTCGCGGAAATTGCCGAAGCTGTGCCGGAGCAGCAGGTCGTAATAGAGCGTGATCTCGCGCTGGCTTCCGACCAGCGCGCCTTCTTGCGAGACGACGAACAGCTGGGACAGGCACCATGCCATGCGTTGGCGGAGTGGGTCGGGCGCGGTGAGCGCGTGTTGCCACCAAGCCTCCTGGCGGGGGGTCTGCCAGCCGGGGATTTCGTCGCCGGGGCTGCGTGCGGCGAACTCGGCGCGTCGAGCCGTGAAGTAATCGATGTGGTAGGTCGGCGCGATCGCGATCTGGTCGCTGATCCAATCGGCGTAACCGCGGGTTTGCACGGCGTTGATCGTGGCCGGGGTCGCGCCGAACGTCGCCTGGTTGAGGAAACGCGTGGCCTCGGCGGGCGTGGGTGTGCCCGAGGGCAACGCGGGTGGATCGACCGGCACCGGCATGGTCGAGGAACCGGCGACGGCGGAGAACAGCCCGACGATCTCGCCGCTGGATTGGCCGCCGGTGGCGACGCGCACCCAGAGGCGTCCTTCGCGTAACGCGGCGCGCATGGCGTCGGCGCTTTGTCCGCCCGCCGGCGTGAACTCCCACGTGAGCGAATCCACTTGCTGCGCGCCCAATGCGAGCACGACGGGACCGGAGCCTCCGGTGGTTGAGATAAACAGTTCGGCGGCGGTGGGCGGCGTGCCGAGCGCGCTGTGCGATAGCGAAACGGTGGCCGAGAGGCCGTTGCCCATCATGCGCACGGAGGCCGTGCCCCAGCCGCCGGAAACCACGCCTGCGGGTGGGCGCAGTGCGGCCACAAACATCTCGTCGGGCGCATCGTCGATGGTGACGGAGGCGCTGATCGGTTCGCCGAGATCGTGGCTGGCGGACGAGGGTTGCAGGGTGACGATGACCGTCTCGGTGTTTTCCAACACGGCGTCGGCGCGGGGCTGGATCGTGATGTCGGCACTGGTCTGCCCGGCGGGAATCGTTACGGAGCCGGAGAGCGGTTCGTAGTCCGTCCCCGAGGTGGCGGTTCCGCCCACGGTGTAATTGATGGTGACTGGTTGGATGTTACCTGAGCGGAACACCGTGAGGTGCGCGGGCGACAGACTTGATTCGTAGGCTCTGGGCGTGCTGACGCCGATGGTGACGCGGTTGCGCGCCGCGAGCGCGGCGACGATGGCCGGCCGGTCGGCGACACGCGGGGCGGTCGTGGCGTCGATAGCGTTGTAACCCAGGAAAATCTCCTCGGCATCGGTGGCGCCGTCGTTGTCGGAGTCAACGTCCTCGGCTTTGACGCGGAAGAACAAACGACCGGCGGCCTGGCGCATGGCCAGCGATTCCGGAGACGCTGCGTAATAGCGCGAGGAAACGGGCTCGCGCACGGGATCGAGGCCGGGGCCGGTCCACGCGACGGTAAAGTGATCGCCGCCGGTGGCCTCGATGTGGACAAACTCGAAGTAATAGGCGCGCCCTGCTTCGAGCGGAATAAGGGCGGACGTTTGCTCCGGATAGAGGTTCCACTCGCCGATGCCGGTCCAGGTCGCCACATAGGCAACGCGGCGCTTGTTGGCCGCCGAGGCGTCGGTCGAAAGCCAGAACTCGGAGGAGTCGTCGCTCGTCACAAAAAAGCGATAATCCCCGCTCGCCGGCGGCACCAACCACCCGGTCACGTAGTGGCCGAAGTGGTCCGCACTAGGCGAAGACTGCGGCATCGTGAGGGCGGCTAATGCGAGCGTCGCGGTGGGCGCGGGGGTGGCGCTGCCGGCGTAGCCGCGAATCGTGGTGAGGGAACTGTTCGAGGGTAGATTTTCCCAACGGCGCACGGGGAAGGGCCCGCTCTCGAAGGCGAGGTCGAGGTTGAGGGTCCGCGTGAGCGGGCCACCGTCTCCATAGGTGGTCGCGTCGAAGTCCGCCCAAGTGGCCAAGTTGGTGGAGGCTTGGATCTGGTAACGTTTGCCGGCGACGGAAGGCCAGGTGAGTTGGGCGGTCGCCGGCGACGCGGCCGTGTTGATGTTAAAAGACGTGATGTGCAGGCGGGAGGCTGGATCGCGCGGATCGGTGCCCGCTATGGACTCGCCGCGATTGGAGATCCCGTCTCCATCGGTATCAACGTCAGGCAACAGTGCCGGCGCGCCCGCCGGCGTGTGGGCTTTCACCCAGACGTCGCTCATGCCGTCGCCGTCTTCGTCGATGATCGCCCGCGCTGGTGTCAGTGACGCCAACGTCAGGATGGCACACGCTAGGATCAGGCAAAGAGGCGAAGGAGCTCGCATGAGCCGAAAAGCAATCGGACGAGATTGGAGGCAAGCGCGAAACGACCGTTGGCCGGGCAAAAGTCCATTTTTTCGAGTATTTAACGCACGTCGCCTCATTTCCTGAAAATTACGAGTCAAGTTGCAGAAATCCGGCTTGGGCTTGCGCCTGCGTCACTCTGTGCTTCGGTGCCAACGATGCCGCTCGATCACGCCGCCTTGCACGCTGCCTTTGCTGCCACGCCTCTCTTTGAGGATAAGAGCTGGCGTTTGTCGCCGGACGCCTGGGCGCTCACGTCGGCACAGGCCGCCGAGTTGGCGGATATCGGCGCGGCCTGCCTCGAATATCACCAGGCGCTCGAAACGCTCTATCTGCGCTCCGCCTCCGGAAAAAATCTCCTGCGCAACAAGCCGCTTCTCGCGCCGTGGGTGGCCGATTATCTAGATCGTGGAGAACCCGCGCACCTCGTCGAACACGCCCGCGATCCAAAAAATCGCGGTGCCTTCCCGACCGTCCTGCGGCCCGACCTGCTGCTTACCGACGACGGCTTCGTGATGACCGAGCTCGACTCGGTGCCCGGCGGCATCGGCCTCACGGCGTTTCTCAACAAGCTCTACGCGGACAACGGCACGATCCTCGGCGCGGGCGACGCGATGATTCGCAACTTCTACGACTCGCTCGCCGCGCTACGCCCCGACATTCGCAATCCGCTCATCGCCGTCGTCGTCTCGGAAGAAGCCGCCACCTACATGCCGGAGATGAACTGGCTCGCCGAGCAGCTCCAGCGTCAGGGCAAGCGCGTGTTTTGCATGAAGCCCGAGGATATTTTTCCGCTCGGCTCCACGCTCTGTTTCGACGTCGAGGGCAACCCCGAGAAGATCGACATCATCTACCGGTTTTTTGAGCTGTTTGATTTGGCCAATGTTTCGACGGCGCGGTTTTTCTTTGAGGCGTGGGAAGCGGGCGAAGTGGCCATCGTTCCCCCCATGCGGCCTTACCAGGAAGAGAAGCTCGGGCTCGCGCTTTTCCATCATCACCTCCTGCAAGATTACTGGATCGAGGCGCTGGGCGGACGCACCCTGAAGCTTCTGCGCCAGCTCATTCCGATGTCGTGGATTGTTGATCCGGCGCCGCTGCCGCCGGGTGCGGTGCTCGACGGCCCGCGCGTCGGCGGGCGCCCGCTCAACGATTGGCGTCAGCTCGCGTCGGCCTCGCAAAAGGAACGCGACCTCATCCTTAAAATCTCCGGCTACCACGAGACGGCATGGGGCGCGCGCAGCGTGATCCTCGGCAGCGATTGTTCGCGCGAAGAGTGGCAGGCAGGCGTGGAGCTGGCCGTCGCCGATGCGCCGATGAACCTTCACATCCTTCAAGAATTCAAGAAACCACGGCGGTCAAAACACCGGGTTTACGACCGCGAGCAGCAAGTGCGCGAGGTGGATGGGCGTCTGCGGCTTTGCCCGTATTATTTCGTGGTGGGAGGCAAAGCCGTGCTGAGCGGGGCGCTCGCGACGTTCTGCCCGCCCGACAAAAAAATCATCCACGGCATGCAGGACGCCGCGCTGCTCCCGTGTCGGATTGTGGCCCCTGTGTCGGCTTAATCGACCCTTCTAAACCAGGCTGACATAAACAAAAAGGCCGCGCATGGAGCGCGGCCTTTTGTTTTGATGAACGTTGAACGTGTTTAGCTCAGCGTCACGCCCTTGGCCTTGGCGGAGCGGATGAGCGCGTCGGCCATGTCGGACGGAGTCTCGGCGACTTCGATGCCGCACTCTTTGAAGACGGCGATCTTGGCCTCGGCAGTGTCTTCGACGCCGCCAACGATGGCGCCGGCGTGGCCCATGCGGCGACCGGCGGGAGCGGTCGCTCCGGCGATGAAACCGGCGACGGGCTTTTTGCAGTTGGCTTTGATCCAGCGGGCAGCCTCGACCTCGGCGTTGCCTCCGATCTCACCGATGAGGATGATGCCGTGCGTGTCGGGGTCTTCGTTGAAGAGCTTGATCACGTCGAGGTGGCTGGTGCCGTTGACTGGATCTCCGCCGATGCCGACTGCAGTGGACTGGCCGATGCCCTTGGAGGTGAGCTGGAAAACCGCCTCGTAGGTGAGGGTGCCGGAGCGCGAGACGACGCCGACGTGGCCCTTTTTGTGAATGTAACCGGGGGCGATGCCGATGCGGCAGCCACCGAAGGAGTCCTTGCCGGTGCCTGGCGTGACGAGGCCGGGGCAGTTGGGACCGATGAGACGCGTCTTCTTGCCGGCGATGGCGCGCTTCACGCGGATCATGTCCTTGATCGGAATGCCCTCGGTGATGGCGACGACGAGATCGAGGCCGGCGTCAACACCTTCGAGGATGGCGTCACCGGCGAAGGGCGGCGGCACATAGACGACGGCGACGGTTGCGCCGGTGGCGGCGACAGCTTCGGCGACGGAGTTGAAAATAGGAACCTTGTGGGTGCCGTGTTCGAAGAAGAGTCCGCCCTTGCCGGGGGTGACACCGGCGACGACCTGCGTGCCGTAATCGAGGGAGAGCTTGGCGTGGCGGCCACCGAAGTCGCCGGTGATGCCTTGGATGAGGATTTTGGACTGGGGCGTGATGAGAATGGACATGTCGAAAAAGTTGAGAGTTGAGAGTTGAGGGTTGAGAGTTGAGAGAGATCGGAGGGTTTCGGGTCGGAGGTTTGAATCTCTCAACTTTCAGCTCTCAACTCTCAACTGCTCGCGGCGTTCACGCCACGAGCTTCACGATCTTCTGGGCGGCGTCGGCCATGGTGTCGCCGGAGACGAGCGCGAGGCCCGAGCTGGCGAGGGTGGCTTTGCCGGCGGCGACGTTGTTGCCTTCGAGACGCACGACGAGCGGGAGCTTGAGGCCGACTTCCTTGACCGCTTCGACGATGCCGGTGGCGATCACATTGCAGTCCATGATGCCGCCGAAGATGTTTACGAAAATACCCTTCACGTTCGGGTCGCCGAGGATGATTTTGAAGGCTGCGACGACCTGGTCTTTCGAGGCGCCGCCGCCGACGTCGAGGAAGTTGGCCGGGCTGCCGCCGTAGTGCTTGATGATGTCCATCGTGCTCATGGCGAGACCGGCGCCGTTCACGAGACACGCAATGTTGCCGTCGAGCGCGATGTAGCTGAGGGAGAACTTCGAGGCTTCGATTTCCTTGGGGTCTTCTTCGTTGAGGTCGCGTAGGGCCACGATCTCGGGGTGGCGGTAGAGGGCGTTGGAATCGAAGGAAACCTTCGCGTCGAGGGCGAGGACGTCGCCGGTGGGCGTGGTGATGAGCGGGTTGACCTCGATCATCGCCGCATCGGTCTCCCAGTAGCAGGTGTAGAGGTTGCGGATGAGTTTGGCGGCGTTCTTCGCCTCGGAGCCGGCGAGGCCGAGCTGGGCGATGAGTTCGCGCACCTGGAAATCGGCGATGCCGTAGGCGGGATCGATGACGATCTTGAAAATCTTTTCGGGCGTGTCGTGGGCGACTTTTTCGATTTCGACGCCGCCTTCGGTCGAGGCGACGATCACGGGGCGGGAGGTGACGCGGTCGAGGAGGATGGCGAGGTAGTATTCCTTTTTGATGTCGCTCGCGTGGGTGAAGTAGATCGTCTGCACCTTGCGGCCGGCGGGGCCGGTCTGGATGGTGACGAGGGTGTTGTTGAACATCTTGTTCGCATACTCGAGGGCGTCGGCCTTGGTCTTGGCGAACTTCACGCCGCCTTTGTAGCCGTCGGTAAACGTGCCCTTGCCGCGGCCGCCGGCGTGTATTTGAGATTTAACGACAACGGGGGCGTCGGGCAGCAGCGCGAGGGCGGATGCGAATTCCGCCGGGGATTTGGCGGCCGCGCCCTTGGGGACGGGCACGCCGAATTTCTCGAAGAGAGCCTTGGCCTGATACTCGTGGATGTTCATGCGAATCCAAGGGATTGCCACAAAGGCGGGGCGGATGGCACGCCAAAACCACGGGGAGGGGGCGCTTGTTAGCGGAGACGCGTGCGGGATTGCGTTTCACTTATGCGGCGGCAACGTCGGTCGGCATGCAATCGCATGAGGTTTTGAAGGCCGTCCTGAAGCAGACCAGTCCGAAGCAGATCGCCGCCGACATGGGGCTCTCGCTGTCGATCATCTACAAGTGGGCGGAGACGCCCGACGACGACGTGGCCGATCCCGGCAGCGGGGCGAAAAACCCGCTCGACCGCATCGAGCAGTTGTTAAAAAGCACCCACGATACCCGCATCGCCCAGTGGGT
>JAHFTG010000038.1 GCA_023269455.1 Opitutaceae bacterium
ATGAAGAGCGTGCCGTCGCCGATCATGGCGTCGAGCACGAGGCGCTCGTAGGCCTCGGGCGTGTTGGAGCCGAAGGTCGTCGAGTAGCGGAAGTTCATCTTCACCGGCTGCGTGCGCGTCTCGAGCCCGGGGACTTTGCCGTTGAGCACGAGGCTCAGGCCTTCGTCTGGCTGGATCTGAAACGCGAGGGTGTTGGGCGCGAGATTGAAGCGTTCGCTCTCGGCGAACAGCGTCCCGGGCGGCCGCTTGAACTGCACCGCGATTTCCGAAACGCGACGCGCCATGCGCTTGCCGGAGCGCAGGTAAAACGGCACGCCCTGCCAGCGCCAGTTGTTGATCGAAAGCTTGATCGCCGCGTAGGTCTCGGTCGCGGATTGCGGGTTGATGCCGCCTTCCTGGAGGTAGCCGGGGACTTCCTTGCCTGCCATCATGCCGGCCGCGTATTGGGCGCGCGCCACATCACCGCCGGGCTTGGTGTTCAGCGGCTGGATGGCCTTGAGAAGCTTCACTTTTTCGTCGCGGATGGCCTCGGCATCGTAGGACACGGGCGGCTCCATCGCGGTGAGCGCGACGAGTTGCATCGTGTGATTCTGGATCATGTCGCGGAGCGCGCCGCTCTGCTCGTAATAACCGCCGCGCGTGCCCACGCCGACTTCTTCGGACACCGTGATCTGCACGGAGTCGATGAAGTTGCGGTTCCACAACGGCTCGAAAATCGAGTTGGCAAAACGCTGCACCAACAAATCCTGGACCGTCTCTTTGCCGAGGTAGTGATCGATACGGTAAACCTGATGCTCCTCGAAGACCTGCCGGATCGTCTGGTTCAGCGCGAGGGCCGAGGTCAGGTCTTTGCCGAACGGTTTCTCGATGATGACCTTGGCGTGATGCGTCTTGCCGAGGTATTTCGAGGCGAGCCCGCTGGCCCCCAGATTCAGCAAGATCGGCTCGAAAACGGAGGGAGGCGTGGAGATGTAGAACAGGGTCTGCACCTCGCGCCCGAGGTTCTTTTCGATGTCGGCGATGTGTTGGGCGAGCCTGTCGAACGCGGCTTTCTCGTCGTAACCGCCCGCCACGTAGGTCGTGCGCTCGGCGACGCGGCTCCACACCTCGGTGTTGAGCTCACGGCGGGAGAATTCCTTGATGGCCTTGGCGGCGTCGGACCGGAATTCCTCGTCCGGGATCGCCTTGCGCCCGTAGCCCACGAGATGGAAATCCGCCGGCAGCAGATTGTCATAACTGAGGTTGTAGATCGCGGGGATCAGCTTGCGGGCGGTGAGATCGCCCGAGGCACCAAAAATCACGACGACCGTGGGAGGTGCGCCGCGATGCTTGCTGAGTCCTTGCAGAAAGGGATGACGTTGGGCTTCGGCCATAAGAGTAAATTTCGCCCACGCGGGCAGGACGAAGCAAGGCTAATGCTTTGAATAATCCGCATCAAAACCATCCGTCCGTTTCATGGCCGGAAGTGCTTCGCGAAAAGCGCCACGTTTTCAAAATGCCTGATCTCCGGCGCATCGTTTTCCCGCGTCGTGACCTCCACGACATCTAACCTGAACGTCGCGGGCGGCGGGTGCAGTTGTCGCAGATACGCAGTCGCCGCGCGGCGCAGGACTTTCTTTTTTCGCGCGTCCACCGTGAAATAACCTGGCACGAGCGCGCTCGCCGCCCGCGTCTTCACCTCGACGAACACCACTGCCTCGCCCTCGCGGCAGACGAGGTCGATCTCGTCGCGCCGGTCACGCGGACTGCGCCAGTTCCGCGCGAGAACCTTGAATCCGCGCCGCGCCAGAAACTCCGCCGCCAGCCGCTCGCCGAGATCGCCCGTCGAACGCGTCGGCCCCGACGCGCCTGCGCCGGGCGTATTGCCGGCTATATCCGCAAGCCACGATTTCAGGCGCTGGAACATGGGTGGGTTAACTTCACGGTTTTAACACGTTGCTAGGATTGTCATTGCGAGGTCGCTCCGCCGGTGGCAATTCCAGACCCGGCGCGCCGCTCCAAAAGCGCTCTTCCTTATGGCTTCGGCTTCACTCGCAAACACCCTTCGTCGCTCCCTGCTCATCAAGGTCATCTCGAAGCCCGCGCCAAGCCGCGAAGACATGGCCTCGGTGATCGAGCTCACCGCCTCCAAAATCGTCGAGGCGCTTCAAGCCCAGTCCATGACCCTCTATCTCGTCGAGGGCAACGACATCGTCTTCAAACACGTTTACTACTCACCCAGTCTCTGGGGCGGCGACAAGGCGCGTGAAACCAAATTCAAGGAAACTGCCGCCAAGCTTCTCACCCTGAAACTCCCGGTCGGCCAGGGCATCGTCGGCAAGGTCATCGCCACCGGCGAACCCGTCTTCTTCCGCAATAGCGCGACCCAAGCGCCCATGATGCTGTCGATGGCGCAGACGACTGGCTTCGATGTGCGTTCGATGCTCACCGTGCCATTGAAAACCAACGTCGTGATCGGTGCCATCCAGCTCCTCAACAAAGAGCCTTCCGCCGACACCAACTGCCAGTTTTCCGATCAAGACCTCTCCCTGCTCCAAGAGGTCGCCGAATACTCCGCCAGCCTCCTGCAACGCATGCAGGACCCGAAGCACCAGCTCGGCGCCGACGACACCGCGAAATTCATCGCCCGCCTCACCAACCACCCGCTCGTCACTAAAGCCGAGGAGATCGTCATCGAAGACCTCCTCGTCGAGTCCATCGGCGACGCCATCATCCGCCGCGAAGGCATCTTCCCCTTCAAACGGCTCTCGCCCAACTCCGTCGCCGTGCTGATGACCAACCCGCTCGACTACGCCAAGCGCGAGGCGTTCCAGCAGGCCACCGAGCTCATCATCGAAGACATCCACGTCGCCTCCGCCACGCTCATCGAGGCCCTCGTCAAAAAACACTTCAAAAACGACGCCAAAGCCGGCAGCGGCGAGGGCGACATCGACATCTCCAAGGTCGCCGATGTCATCACCTCTGCCTACACATCGGACGGCTCCGGCGAAGTCAGCGCGGCCGACCTCGAGAACGAGGACTCCGCACCCGTCATCCAGCTCACCAACCGCATCATTGAGGATGCCTACATCTGCGGCGCGTCCGACATCCACATCGAGCCGATGGAAAAGGATCTCGTCATCCGTTACCGCATCGACGGCCTCTGCCAGGAAAAACTCCGTCTCCCCAAGCAGGTGGCCAACGGCCTCATCACCCGCCTCAAGATCATGTGCAACCTCGACATTGCCGAACGCCGGCTGCCGCAGGACGGACGCATCGTCTTCAAAAAATACACCAAGAAAAACATCGATATCGATCTGCGCGTCGCCACCGGCCCGATGAACCACGGCGAGAAGGTCGTCATGCGCATCCTCGACAAGACCAAGAGCACCCTTCCCCTGCCTGCGCTCGGCTTCTCCGATGAAAATCTCGCCCGCTACCGCGAGTGCATCCGCCAGCCCTACGGCATGATCCTCCACTGCGGCCCCACCGGCTCCGGCAAGTCCATGACCCTCTACTCCGCCCTCGGCGAAGTGAACACCCCCGACGTCAACATCCAGACCGCCGAAGACCCCATCGAATACACCCTCGCCGGCATCAACCAGATGCAGATGAGCCGTGCCATCGGCCTCACCTTCGCCCGCGCGTTGCGTTGTTACCTGCGCATGGACCCCGACATTATTCTCGTCGGCGAAATCCGCGACGAAGAGACCGCCCAGATCGCCGTCGAAGCCGCCCTCACCGGCCACTTGCTCGTCTCCACGCTTCACACCAACGACGCTCCCTCCACCATCGCGCGCATCGGCGAAATGGGCGTCGAACCCTTCAACATTTCCGCCTCGCTCGTCTGCGTGTGCGCCCAACGCCTCCTCCGCCGCGTCTGCAAAAACTGCAAGCAACCCTACGAACCCGCCGGCCGCGAAAAAGAAATCATGGAAAAGGCGCTCGGCTGGAGCGGCCAGATTTTCAAGGCCAACCCCCAAGGCTGCCCCCTGTGCAACGGCACCGGCTACAAGGGCCGCGTCGGCATTCACGAGCTCATGATCAACAACGAGGAGCTCACCGAAGGCATCAACAAGGAAGTCGAAGTCGCCGTGCTCAAGCGCATCGCCATGAAAAACGGCATGAAGACGCTCCACCAAGACTCGATGCTCAAGGTCAAGATGGGCCTCACCACCATCGAAGAATCCTTGTCGAACGTCCCGCCCGACCTGATTACGTAACGATCACCCCGACGGGCTTCACCCCGTTCTTGCGCAGCAAAATCGCCCCGGCCTTTCAGCGGTCAAACACGCCTTCCCGCATCGCGACCACCACCATCGCTATCAGCACCTGGACATAAAAACTCCGCAGGAATTTCATGGGGTAAGTTCCGCAACGCTTGCCGATTTGTAACCCTAATAACCAGCCTTCATTGGCCTAATAGGCTGCGAACCAGCCGCGTATTCTCCGCTCTGGACTCTCCCCCCTCCGCTCTCAACTCTCAGCCCTCAGCATGACCTTTATCGAAGACCTCCAATGGCGCGGCCTCCTCGCCGACTGCACCGATCTCGATGCGCTCTCCAAGCGCCTTAACGAAGGCCCCGTCACGCTCTATTGCGGCTTCGATCCCACCGGCGACTCCCTCCACGTCGGCCACCTCATGGGCCAGCTCACGTTGAAACGCTTCCAACTCGCCGGCCACCACGTCCTCGCCCTCGCGGGCGGCGCCACCGGCATGGTCGGCGACCCCTCCGGACGCTCCTCCGAGCGAAACCTGCTCACGCGCGACCAACTCTCACACAACATCGCCTGCATCAAAGAACAGCTCTCCCGCCTTCTCGATTTCGATGCGCCCGCCAACCCCGCGCGCCTCGTTGACAACGCTGACTGGACCGCCCCTGTCAGCCTCCTCGATTTCCTCCGCGACGTTGGAAAATATTTTTCGCTCAACGTCATGCTCGCGAAAGACTCCGTGAAATCCCGCCTAGAAAACGAAGGCGGCATCAGCTTCACCGAGTTCAGCTACCAACTCCTTCAGGCGAACGATTTCTACCACCTGCGCCACACGCTGAACTGTGAACTTCAGATCGGCGGCAGCGACCAATGGGGCAACATCACCGCCGGCACCGACCTCATCCGCAAAAAACTCGGCGTGCCCGCCTGGGGCTGGACGTTTCCTCTCATCACCAAGAGCGACGGCACCAAGTTCGGCAAGACCGCCAGCGGCGCCGTCTGGCTCGATGCGCAAAAAACAAGCCCCTACAAACTCTACCAGTTCTTCGTTAACACCGAAGACGCCAAGGTCTCCGAATACCTCCGCAAATTCACCTTCCTCTCCCGCCCCGAGATCGAAGAGCTCGAAGCCAAGCACACCGCCAACCCCGGCCCGCGCGAAGCCCACAAAGCCCTCGCCCGCGAAGTCACCTGCCTCGTCCACGGACAACCCGCGCTCGATGCCGCCCTCAAGGCCAGCGACATCCTCTTCGGTGCGGAAATCGGTGACACCAGCGAAGAAACCTTCCGCGACGTCGTCGGGGAAGTCCCCACCAAAGAAATAACCGCCGCCCAGCTTGCCGCGCCGGGATTCCCACTCACCGAAGCCCTCGTCCACGCCGGCCTCGCCCCTTCAAAAGGCCAGGCCCGCAAAGACATCGAAGGCGGCGGCATCTACATTAACAACGTCAAGGCCGATGCCGCCGCCGTCACCCGCGCGCTCACGCCCTCCGACCTCCTCTACGGCAAGCACGTCCTCCTTCGCAAAGGCAAGCGCACCTACGCCGTCCTCAGCCTCGCATAAGCCCGCGCACGCGGAAATCACCGCCTGGTTCCCGGCACCTGACGCTCTTCAAACGAATGGGCGATCATCGGGAAAATCGGATACCCGAGCCGCAAGGAACTCACGCGCTCCAGCTCCAGCGCAACGTGGTGATTGTGCGCGACGAAGCGCAGGAACTCGCTCTTGCCGATTTGCAGGCAGCGCATGTCCGTCAACGCGGAAACCGCCGCGACCGCACTGCTGTTTTGCAGCAGCCCGATCTCGCCAAAATAGTTGCCCGATTTCAGCAGGCCCACCTTGCGGCCTCTCTGGGTCACCTGCGCCCGCCCCTCGTAAACAATAAAAAAAGCCCGCGCGTCGCTGCCTTCGTCCACGATCGGTTCGCCCTCTTTGAAGTCCACGACCTTGGAGAGCCGCGCGAACCGCCCCAACGCATGGCCATACCAGTGCGTGCAGAGAGGCAGCCGCTCCAGAAAAGCGTGCTTGTGCGTCAGGTCATAGACGAGGGCCGCGCCCAGTTTATCGACCACCACCTTCTGGAAAATATGCTCCGGGATCATCATCGCCGTCACCGGTGTGCTGCTGCGCACCGCCAGCGAAGGATGCACCGGATCAACCATCGCATGAGCTCCAAACAGATTCCCTTCGGCCAGCTTCACCAGCGGAGTTCGCCTCCCGCTCTTGAGCTGCGCGAAGACCACCGCCCGCCCCGATAAAATCAAGCCCACCCGCTCGGGCTTTTCCTCGAAGGCCACCATCGTCTTCCACGGCTTGAATTGCACAGGCCTGAGTTCACGTGCGATGCAGGCCTGATCATAAAGATTCAACTGCCCCAGCAGCACGTTTGAGCCGACGAGTTTCATCAACGCCACCTCCGTGTCGGGCAACTTGACCTCCCCTCTCCATCGCGCCCACCACACCTGTATCCACCGCCGCGCCTGCCGGATTTTCTCACACAACACATCGTAGAGCTGCCGCGCCAGGATGTATAAAAACATCACCAACACCGCCGCCCCGAGCCACGGCAGGCACTGCTCCCAATAGCTCCAGTCCGTCAGCACCTCTTTCACCGACACACCCATCACCTCCATCGTCGCCCACGTCACCGCCAAGGTCCAACCGGCCGCGTAAGCCACCTCCACCCATATGAACGCCCAATCGATCCCCTTCCACCACCCGCTCCAATAAACCGAGGGACGTCGGTTGAGTGAAAACGCAAAAGAATGGTCCGTGTCCAGTCGTGCCCGCCGGTGCAGCAAAGGAAATATCTGCCCGGGCAAACCGCCCGCCAGTGGCCGCAACGCGAATAAAAAACCCGTCAGCAGCGGCAACGCCCACCCATGCCTCGCATACAAAGCCCCTGCCGTCATCATCGCGAGCGGCGTGTAACGCGCGAACGCCACTGCCGCCTGACCGCGCGGCGACTGCATGCACGCATCCGCCAAATCCACTGTAAAATACGGCACCGGCCGCTGCCACAGAAAACGCGGACGATAAACCTCGCCATCCATCCGCGTGAGCACGCTCGCCGCGATCACATTGCCCAGACTCAAGGCCGCGGCCCACAGCGCCCAACCTGCCACCCACTGCGCCCACGCAAGGGGCACCGTCGTCGGTGGAAACACGAAGAGCAAAACCACCGCGCTCACCACGGATAAAATGCCGGCAAAAAACACCGGCGTCACCGGCAGGGGCGGCGACCAGTGGCAGGCCGTGCGTATCCCCGAAACCGCCTTCGGCGACTGAAGCACACATGCACGCCGCGCCTTGATGAGCAGCTCGTAAAACTCCCGCAGCGGAATGCACGAACGATTTTGAATGCTCGTTTCCAGACAGTTGGGCGCAGTCCTCGGGGTCTCAAACATCCGCAAGATTTCCCACTGCATCTCACTCACGCGCAGGTAGGTCTGCGTCGGGATATTTTTGATCACAAATCCGCCGTCGGCCAAACGCCCCTTTTGTAAATCCGGGCTCAGCACGAGGGTGTCAGCGGTCAGAAAAAGATTTTCGTCCATGCGATAATAGGGTTACATCCACAGTCTGTTCACCGTTATGCGACAGGCGTTTCCAGCATGCTGATCGCCCGCTTGAGTTCATCCAAAGTGAAGGGCTTTTGCAGGAAATAAAACCCTTCCTCGCTCACGATCCAACGCGAGTCTTCGTTTAATTGACCGCTCAATAACAAGATCGGCATTTTCGGCGTCTTTTTCCGAATCAGCCGGGCCAGACTCAGCCCATCCATTTCCGGCATGATCACGTCCGTAAAAACAAAAGAAAAAGCATCCGCGTCCTTCGCCCATAAATCGAGCGCGCCCACCGCAGACTGCTCACACCGCGTCTCATAGCCCAAATGCGCGAGCAATCGGCTCACGATTTCACAAAGCGTGGCATCATCATCCACGACGAGCACCTGTTTACGTAAAGAAACGGAAGGTTCTGGGATCGGCATGGCGGGGAATGAGGTATTGTCCTCATGCTGCAATAGCTACTCTCGCGCCAAATCAACAACTCTCTGACCTACGTTGAATAAAAAAACCACGCCGGAAGCAGCGTGGTTTTTATTACGAACGAGCAAAACGGGGTTCAGTCGTTGCGGCGATTACCTGAAATGAGCATCAGCAGATACAACAGAGTCCCCAGCGAAGCCACAAAGGCGGCCACATAGGTGAGCGCCGCCGCATCGAGGGTTTCATTGACACCCTTCATTTCGTCGCGGTCCACGATGCCGAGCGTCACCAGTTGCTGTTTGGCCCGGCGGCTCGCGTCAAACTCGACCGGCAGCGTGACAAACTGAAACAAGCAGACCACCGCAAGCGCCGCCGCCCCGATGAGCAGCAAGTTATAGCTCAACGCCGCCCCCAGGAGCCCCGCGCCAAAAAAACCGGCGATCATCACGAAATTGGAAACGCCCGCCGCGATCTGCGTGGCTGGCGCAAGCGTCTGGCGCACCCCCATCATGGCGTAGCCCACTTTTTGCTGGATGGCGTGGCCTGCCTCATGTGCGGCGACTCCGAGCGCGGCCAGATTGGTTCCATGGTAGTTGAGTTCAGAAAGCGCCAGCCGCTTATGGATCGGATCAAAATGGTCGGACAACGTGCCCTCGACAGAAACAATCTCGACATCCGTGATCCCCGCCGAGTGCAGCACCGCCTCGGCCGCCTCGCGGCCAGTGATCCGCCCTCGGGATTCGACCAGCAGGTTTTTCTCATAGGCGCTCTTTATGCGCATCTGTGCATAAAGCCCGAAGAGCATGGGAATGGCAAAGAAGACGATGAGTGCGATAATCATGACGTGATGGATAAAGGTTAAAGTTGAACGACAGTAAACGCCCGCGGAGTGATTCCGCAACCGTGACACTGGGTGTCGACAGATGTTCAAAGTATTCGCCTGCGACTCGTTGCAAGATCAACTGCGCACGCTGGAAACGACCCCGGCGATTTGTAACCGCCAAAACCGCCGCTACGCCGCCGAAAATTCCGCCAGTCCCGAGCGCACCAACAACGCCGCGATCTCGGGGTCACGTCCCATGAACCGCCGGTAAAGCACGTCCGGCGCCTCCGAATTTCCGCGGCTCAAGATATGCGCCACGAACTCCGCGCCCACCGTGGCGTTGAACACGCCCTCGCGCTTGAACCGCGTGAACGCATCCGCCTCCAGCACCTCGGCCCACTTGTAAGAATAGTAGCCCGCCGCATAGCCCACCGGATCGCTAAAAAGATGATTGAACCGCTTCACGATGGTCCGCGCGGGCGGTTCCGTCGGAATCATGCAGTCTGCGACCAACGCGCGCGTCTTCGCCTCAAGGTCGCCCTCCGCAAACTCGCCCGCCCGCATATGCAGTCCGAGGTCGAGCTTTCCAAACTGCACCTGCCGCATCGTCGCGCATGCCGAGCGGAAATTCCGCGCCGCCGTCATCTTCTTGAAGATGGCCTCCGGGATCGTCGCGCCCGTCTCGTGATGCCGTGCGAACAGATCGAGACTCTCCCGTTCCCAGCACCAGTTTTCCATGATCTGCGACGGCAGCTCGACGAAATCCCACGCCACGTTGACGCCGTTGAGAGACTTGATCTCCACCTCGCCCAACAGATGATGCAGCAGATGACCGAACTCATGAAAAACCGTCTCCACCTCGCGATGCGTGAGCAGCGCCGGCCTGCCATCGGCGGGCGGCGTCATGTTGCCACAGATGTAGCCGAGATGCGGCGCACGCGAACCATCCGGCTGCGGCCCGCCCGTCACGAGATAGCCCATCCAGGCCCCCCCGCGCTTTGATTCGCGCGGATACCAATCGGCGTAGAACGATCCCAGATGCCGCCCGCGCGCATCGTGCAGCTCATAGAACTTCACCTCGGGATGCCAGACCTCGACGCTCTCCGGCGCGCGCTCCGTGATGCGCAGCCCGAAGACCCGTCCAGCCAGCTCCCACAACCCCGCGATCACGCGGTCCATCGGCAGGTAGGCGCGCAACACCTCGTCATCAAAATCGTATCGCTCCTGCCGCAGCTTCTCCGCCCAGTAACCGACTTCCCACGCCTTCAACACGCCGAGAGGTTGACCGGTTTTACGCGCCTTGAATTCTTCCAACTCTCGGCACTCCTTCCCAAACGCCGCCTGCGCCCGTCCCTCGAACTCCTCGACAAACGCCAGCGCCCGCTCGCCGCTCCCCGCCATGCGCCGCGCCAGCACCAAATCCGCAAAATTCTTCCGGCCCAGCAGCGCGGCCTTTTCCTGGCGCAGCGCGATGATTTGTTTCACCAGCGCCTCGTTATCATGCGGCGCTTTTGAACCGATATCGACCGACGCCGCCCACACCTCGCGCCGCAGGCTCTCGTCCTCCGCGTAAAGCATGACCGGCTCCATCGAAGGAAACTGCAGCGTAAACCGCCACGCCGGCTTTTCCGCCGTGCCCAAGCCCTTGCTCTCCGCACTGCGCTTCGCCGCCGCGATCGCATGCGCCGGAAGCCCTCGCAACCGCGCCTCATCCTCGACCAGAAGTTGCCAGGCATTCGTCGAATCCAGCACGTTTTCGCTGTAACGCTGCGTCAGTTGAGCCAGCTCGCTCTGCAACGCCTCCAAACGCGCCCGCTTGTCATCGGGCAGATCCGCGCCCGCCTGCTGAAAATCCGCCACCGTCTCGTCGAGAAACCGCCGGTGGATACCCGCCAGCCCCGTCGCCGCAGGCGTGGACGCAAACGCCTTCAACCGCGTCCACAACGCGATGTTCAACGCTATCCGTGCATAAAAAATCGAGACCTGCGGCAGCAGCGCGTTGTGCGCCTCGCGCACCGCCGGCGAATCCGCGACCGACTGGAGATGCGTGACCTTGCCCCAAGCACGCGTCAGCTCATCCGTGGCGCTTTCCAGCGCGAGAAACGTATTCTCATAGGTGAGCGCGCCCGCCTCGCGCCCCGCGATGGCGTCAATGGCCGCCTGCGCCCGCCCGAGCGCGCCTTCGATGGCCGGTGCGATGAGTTCGGGCGTATGTTGCGACCAGCGGATTTCAAAATCAGGAGCGACAAAGGGATTGATGGACACAGTCGCAATGACCAAGCGCCCGCCCCTCTTGTCAAATCGCAAGTGACGCCCGCTCCGCCTCGAACCGGTAAAACGTCCACGTCGCCTTCACCCCGCCATCCGTCGCATACCGCCGTTCATACTCGTCCATCAACCGCCGCAACGCCCCGACCGACAATCGCCGCGCAGGCGTCGCGCCCACGCCATGCAGACTCCTTAAAAATTCCCGCGCCGACGCATACCGAAACTCCACCGTTTGCGCCTCCGCCCGCACCACACGCAGCCCGCCTTCTTCCAGCGCACGCCTCCACGCCTCCGCAGTCCGCCAGTTCACCGGCGACCAACCGCCCACCAACGCCCGCAGCTCAGGCAAGCTCCCCTCCGCAAACAACCCGCCGACCACCCGCCCGCCCGGCGCGAGCGTTTCCCTCCACGCCGAAAACACCGCCGCCGGATCATCCACCCACTGCAACATACTGCTCGTGAAAATCCAACCCCACGGCCCTGTGATCGGAGCCTCCGCCAGCATCGGGCGCCACTCCGCCAGCGGCCACTCCGCCTTTCCCCGCGCACACATGGCCGCCGAAGCATCAGTCGCCACCAGCCTGCCCGCCCACGGCAACAGATGCCGCGTAAAAATCCCCGTCCCCGCCCCCACCTCCAACGCACTCCCCGTCCGCTCCACCGGCAGCCACTCCGCCAACCACGCCGCCGCAGCGGTCTGCACGCGCGCATGCCTCCCATACGTCCCCACCGCCCGCGAAAACCCCGCGTTAACCTCGTCTTGCTTCCACGCCTGCAACAACGCCCGTGGATGATGCGTCGCGCCTTCCACCACCTCCAAACATGGCCAGCACCGCTTCAATTCCGCCGCATCCAACAACGCATCGCGGTCGCCCGCATACATCCGCCACCCCGTCGGCACCAACGCGTCCACGCGACCGCTTTCCAAACGCGCCAACCCCGCCGCCAACGTTTCCAACGTGATCTCCGCCGCCATTTCCGCCGTCACATCGAGTCCCGCGCGCCCATAAAAATCCTCCAGCGCCGCCGCTCGCTCCCGCCGCACCCAGCGCGCCAGAAA
>JAHFTG010000236.1 GCA_023269455.1 Opitutaceae bacterium
AACAAGGCGCGGACATCGCGATCAACGCGACGACGAGCGAGGCGGTGGACGCGATTTCCAAACAGCCGGAGTTTAAATTTTGCGCGGTGCGGCTGACGCGGGTTGAGGTGGCGATGGAGGCGAAGGAGGAGGGTGGGGAGCCGTTCAGCCTGGAGCAGAAGGAGTATTTACAGGGGTTGTTTGCGGGGCTTGTGGTGGGAGCCCGGAGGTAGGAACTGAGGAGAGAACGGGAGGACTCGAACCACGGAGTTTTTTAACCACTAAGGGAATCGCCCAATGGGGCGATTCTCTGGGAGCGGTTCCGGCCAATGGCCTCCACCGTTAAGCGGAGGGGCGGCTGATGCCGCCGGTGGAGAATACTCTGTGTCCTTTGGTGTGATTTGCGGTGATCACCGCCCTCCCTTCGGATCAATACACGTCGCGTTGGTAGCGTTTGGCGGTCTTGAGAGACTGGACGTAGGCGGCGGCTTCTTCGGGGGATTTTTTTCCGGCGAGTTCGACGATCTTGTGGAGCGCGGCATCGACGTCCTTGGCCATGCGGCTGGCGTCGCCGCAGACGTAGAAACAAGCACCCGCTTCGAGCCAGGCGTAGAGTTCGGCGGCGGCTTCGAGCATGCGGTTCTGGACGTAGATTTTTTCGGGCTGGTCGCGGGAGAAGGCGAGGTCGAGGCGGGTGAGGAGGCCGGAGGCTTGAAGGGCTTCCAGCTCTTCGCGGTAGAGAAAATCGGTGGAGGATTTTTGGTCGCCGAAGAGGAGCCAGTTTTTGCCTTTGGCCCCGGTGGCGGCGCGTTCGTGGAGGAAAGCGCGGAAGGGGGCGATGCCGGTGCCGGGGCCGACCATGATGACGGGGGTGTCACCGGAGACGGGCGGGCGGAAGGCTTTGTTGCTGTGGACGAAAACCCCGGCGGTGCCGTGGGCAAGGGCGCGTTCGGCGAGGAAGGTTGAGGCGATGCCTTTGCGCGGGCGGCCGTGGAGGTCGTAGCGGACGGCACCGACGGTGAGGTGGACCTGGCCGGCGTGGGCTTTGGGCGACGAGGAGATGGAGTAGAGGCGAGGCTGGATTTTTTTGAGGGTGGCGACGAAGGCGGCGGGCGCGGGGGTTTTTCCGGGATGCGCGAGGAGGACGTCGATGACGTGATGCAACTCGGGGCGGGCGGTCTCGCCAAAGAGGGCGAGGAGATCGGCGCTTGGTTTGCCGAGGTCAAACTGGGTGGTGAGGGCGGAGCGGAGGGAGAGTTCGCCGGAGGGGGTGGTCACGGCTTCTTCACCGTCGCAACCGAGGGCGGCAAGGACTTGGGTGACGAGTTCGGGGCAGTTCTGCGGGATCACGCCGAGGGCGTCGCCGGCTTCGTAAACGAGGCCGGAGCCTTCGAGGGAGAGCTCGACGTGGTTGACCTCTTTGGCGGAGCCGGGGGCGTTGAGGTTGCGGACGGCGATAACCGGAGCGGGGAACGGGTTTTTCTTGGAATAGGGCTCCGGGGACGGAGGGGTTGAGAGTGGAGAGCTGAGAGTGGAGAGTTCAGCAGGGGCGGGGGCGGAGCCGAGGGCGGTGAGGGCGGTGTCGAGCCAGGTGGCGAAGGCGGCTTCGTAATCGAGTTCGCAATCGGCGCGGGGGGTGATGCGGGTGGCGCCGAGTTTTTCGAGGCGGGCGTCGAAGTCTTTTCCGCACTGGCAGAAGAGAGTGTAGTTGGTGTCGCCGAGGGCGCAGACGCTGTAACGGAGGGAGGAGAGTTGAGAGTTGAGAGCTGAGAGTGGAGAGTCGGAGAGGAGCTCGGTGTGGAGGGACTTGGCGTTGTCGGGGGGCTCGCCGTCGCCGTAGGTGCTGGTGATGATGAGGAGATTGGGGTGTTGGGCGAGTTGGGCGGCGGTGACGGCGGCCATGTCGAGGACGGTGGCGGCGAAACCGCGTTTACCGGCTTCCTTGGCGGCTTGCTTGGCGAGGGTTTCGGCGGTGCCGGTTTGCGTGCCGAAGAGGAGGGTGAGGGGAGTGAGTTGAGAGTTGAGAGTTGAGGGTTGAGAGCCGGAGGCGGGGGCGCGGCTGAAGAGGCCGGCGAGGAAGCCGTTGAGCCAGGCGCGTTGCTCGGGTGAGAAAGGGGCGTTGTCGGGAATGAGGGGAGCGGTGCTCATGCGGAGAGGAATTCCTGGAGTTCTTTGATGGCGTGGCGGCGGGTCCACTGGACGAAGGTTTCGCCGCGCACACGGCGGACGTCGTAGGTGCGGAGGATTTTTTCGACGAGGGCGGGAACTTCGCTGGCGCGGACGCCTCGGAAAATTTCCTGCGCGATGCCTTGCTCCTGATCCATGCCGCCGCCGATGACGACGTGGTAGCCTTCGCCGCCGTCGGGGAGTTTCGTGCTGATGAAGCCGAGGTCGCCGCAGTAATGCTGGGCGCAGGAATGGGCGCAGCCGGTGAAGTGGAGGTTGACGGGTTGCTCCAAGTTGAGGCCGCAGGCGGCGAGGTGTTTCGAGGTGGCGAGGGCGTGGCTTTTGGTGTCGGCGGAGGAGTATTTGCAGCCCTTGCTGCCGGTGCAGGCGATGATGCCGCTGGTGAGAGAATTGGCCTCGGTGGCGAGGCCGATGTGGTGGAGCTGGCGGACGACGTCGGAAATGTCGGCGTCGGCGATGTGGGGAAGGATGATATTCTGCCAGACGGTGAGGCGGAGTTCGCCTTTGCCGTGTTGATCGGCGAGGTCGGCGAGGTGGTGGAGTTGACGGGGCTTGAGGCGGCCGGCGGGGACGGTCAGGCCGATGGAGTTGAGGCCGCGCTGGGCCTGTTTATAAACGCCGACCCAGCCGTGTTTGATGACGGGGCGGCGGGGTTCGCACGCTTCGAGGGGCAGGCGACCGAGGGGGAAGGCGAGTTTCTTCTGGGTTTCGGCGATGAACTTTTCGAAGCCCCAGGCATCGAGGACGTATTTGAGGCGGGATTTTTTGCGGTTGGTGCGGTCGCCGTTTTCGGCGAAGACGCGGATCATGGCGGCGGTGACGGCGACGGCTTCGGAGGGTTTGATGAGGAGGCCGGTGTCGCGGGCGAAATCCTGGTGGCCGGAGATGCCGCCCAGTTGAACCCGGAAATACACGCCCGGAGCGGGCGGTGAAGCTGAGAGCTGAGAGTCTAGAGCTGAGAGCTTGGACAATGAAGCTTCGGTGACACGGGTGGCGAAGAAGCCGATGTCGTTGGTGTCGGCGGCGGCGGTGAGGCTGCCGCCGTTGTCGAAGGCGACGTTGAACTTGCGGGGGAGGCCGTAGAGGTCGCGGTGATTAAGAATGTAGTGGTGGACGCCCAGCGCGAAGGGGCGGACGTCGAGGAGTTCGTCGGGGTCGAAGCCGCTGTTGGGGGAGGCGGTGATGTTGCGGATGTTGTCGGCACCGGAGCCGCGCGAGGTGAGGCCGAGGTCCTGCACGCGGGTGAGGACTTTGATGAGGTCGCGGGGTTTGAATTCACGGATCTGGAGGTTGCCGCGGGTGGTGAGGTCGGCGTATCCGCCGCCGAGATCGGCGGCGAGGTCGGCGAGGCCGCGGAGCTGGTGCGCGGTGATCTGGCAGGCGGGGACGCGCAGGCGGATCATGAAACTGTCCTGGGCGGGGGCGACGTAGAAGAGGCCGAAGGTTTTGAAGCGGTAGGTGTTTTCGGCGTCGGGGAATTTGTCGGCGTCGGCGTGGGCGATGAGGCGTTCCCAGGCGTTGAGGGGATCTTCGTCGTGTTTCCAGCGTTCTTCTTTGCAGAGGTCGGAGAGGGGTGTGCCGAAGACGGTGTCTTCGGGGGGAGGGGCGGCGAGGTTGCCGGTGGCGGCGTGGGCGGACGATGCGGTGAGCTGGCCGGAGGCGGTGTGTCCGGTGAAGGGGAACTGGCCGGAGGCGGCCACGCCGGCCATGAAGCCTTGGAGGTATTCCTTTTGCGCGGGTGAGAAGGAGGGGGATGCGGAGGCGGAAACGGGCATGGCGGGGGCGGAGGGCATGAGAGGGCTACCAGGTTTTGTAGCCGAGGAATTTGCCGCACATTTCGATCTTCACGCGGTCGCCTTTGGGGTCGGCGACGCGGTCAACGCTCATGGTGAAATCGATGGCGCTCATGATGCCGGCGCCGAATTTTTCTTCGATGAGGGCTTTGAGGGTGGGGCCGTAAATGTAGAGGATTTCCTGGAAGCGATACTGTAACGG
>JAHFTG010000039.1 GCA_023269455.1 Opitutaceae bacterium
AGGGCGAGCGTCCAGCGTTCGAGGGACTTGTCGTGCGAAGCCAGATTCAGAAGAAAAAGGACCAGCGCCGCCACGGTTCCGGCGGCGGCGGGCACCGGAAGCCCGATAAAATCCTTATTGGAAGGCTTGCCGTCGGGACGGTGGATCAACGGGTGGGTGATCACATTGAACCGCGCGAGGCGAACCGCCGCGCATAAAAGGTAAATAAACCCGAGCAGGCCACCGGCGCTCAGCAGGGTTTGATCGCCCGCTGCAGGCCGCATGATCAAAAAAAACATCATCAACGCAGGTGCCAATCCGAAGGAAACGACATCCGCCAACGAATCGAACTCCGCTCCAAACAGGGACTCACGACCGCCCATGCGGGCCAGCCGACCGTCCAACGCATCGAAGGCCATCGCTGCAAAGATATACCACACGGCGTCTTTGTAGAGCGCGATGGCTTCCAGGGGAATGGTCCCGCTGTCGGCCCCGCGCACGATGAAACTCGCCTCGATGCAACGAAGACAGGCTGCAAAACCGCAAAACAGATTTCCCGCCGTCATCAGATTCGGCAAAAAATAGATGCGGCTGGCCTGATTTACACTGTAACGGTGATTATGGTCCGACGTGTTGCCAGGCGAAGGCGTGGGGGTATTGGCCATGACGGGACGTTATTTGGTGAGCGATTCGAGGTATTTCCAGAACTTGGAATGCTGCTCCACCAATTGGGTTTCTGAAACGGGAAGTTTATTACGTAACAAAAAATCCTCCAACGAGTTCTTGTGTAAAATATACACCACATGAAGCGATTCCGGACCCTTGGTCTCGAAGTAAAACCGGTGGTCTCCGCAACGCAGACGGTAGAGTGACTGGCCCGCGCGCGAAAAATGGCCCAACGGCTCGCGCGGATGCTCCAGATCGGCCGGCTTCAACGACATGAGCGGCTCGATCACCTCCAACTGCACCAACTTGTCGAGCTTGTTGAGCTCCAACATGCTTTGTTCGGAAAAAGTGACCTGATACATGATAAAGAGACGTGGAAAAAAGGGAGTGGCGGACGGATCTCGTAACTCGGCTCCCGCCCCGGCGTCATGCCGATGACAAGCTCCGCGTAAGAAGGCCCCGCGCGATTATCCCATGAAGCCTCATTTCCTAGCTCCCGCCTGCCTCGCAGCAACGCTATTCGTTTTACCTTTCCCCGTCGCGGCCGACCCCGCGTCCGGCCCGATGCCGCCTGCATCGACGACCCCGCCTTCCGCCGCGCCCGCGATGAGCGCCGCCGATGCCGAAATCTTGAAACGCTACGACAAGAACGGCGACGGCAAGCTCGACGACAGCGAAGTCGCCGCCGCGATGGACGAAAACCGCAAAGCCGCCGACGCCGACCGCGAAAAAAACCGCGATAAACTAAAGGAGCGCCAGCAAGCCTGGCTCAAGGAATTCGACAAAAATGGAGACGGCAAACTGGACGCCTCCGAACGCGCCACGATGGAGCAAACCCTCCGCGCCCGCCTCGAGAAAAGCCCGCGCATGCTCAAACGCTTCGACACCGACGGCGACGGAAAGCTGAGCGACGCCGAATGGATGGCCGCTCGCGAAAAGATTTTGGGAAAATTCGAAAAAGAGCAGGCGAAGTAAGCGCCAGGCCCGCCGGAGATTTCACCCCGTCCGAAAAAGAGATGGCGCGCTTTCCCGCCAACGCGCACACCTTTTTGCGATGCGGTTGAGTCGGCTTATGCCCTTATTTTTTGTGGTCGGTTGCCTGTGCCTTGCGGCACCGGGTCCGCGGCTTGCCGCCGACTCGGGCAACCCTCCCGCGCGCGTCACGCTTGATATTCCGGTGCTCGTGGCGGGTTACGGGAGCGCGTTTTTTGAACAGGCCGCGAGGGAGTTTGAAACGCTCCGCCCGGACGTGAACGTGCGCCTCCAGGGCAATCCGCGCATCAACGATCAGGTGCGCATCCGCGTGATGGCGGGCGATTATCCGGACGCGACCGATGCGGTCCTGCTTTATCCGAATCTCATCCGCGCCGGGCATATCCTGGACCTCGCGCCGTATCTCGATGGGCCGAATTGGGAAGGCGACGCGCGCTGGCGCGATACGTTTCTCCCCGGCGTGCTCGACCGCTGGACGATCACCGATGCTTCTTCCGCCAATCCGAAATCCGGAATCCTAAATCCCCAATCTCCCGCTCCGATCTACGGCCTGCCTTTTGCCCACGCGGTCTGGACGATTTTCTATGACAAGAAGCGCTTCCGCGAAAATGGCTGGGAAGTGCCGCGCACGTGGGACGAGTTTTTCACGCTCTGTGACCGCATCCAAGCGAAGGGCATCGCGCCCGTCGCGTTGCCCGGCGTGGTCATGCGCTATGGCGATGCGTTCCTTCGCGCTGCGCACTACAATCTCGTGGGAGCCGACGGCTACCGCGCCTACAACGAACTCGCGCCCGGCACGCGCAACGATCCGCGTTTCATCCGCGCGGCCGAGGTCACGCAGCGGCTCACCACGCATTATTTGATCAAAGGCTGGGAAGGCATGACGCACACCGCCGCGCAGCTCGCGTTCATCAACGGGCAGGCGGCGATGACGGTTTCCGCTTCATGGTTTGTAAACGAGATGCGCGGCAAACTGCCCGCCGGCTTCGAGCTGGGGGCGATGAATTTTCCGGTGTTTGCTGATGGGATCACCGATCCGGCGACGCTGCAGACGCAGAGCGCGTATTACTTTCTTTTTGCCAACGGTGATCCGGTGCGCGAGCGCGCGGCGGTGGATTTTTTTCGTTACCTGACGTCGCGAACCTGTGCGCAACGGTTCGCGCGGACGATTGATTCGCCGGTCGCGCTGCGCGCGGTGCGGCCCTCTGATTATTCGGCGGCGATGCACGACACGGCGGAGTTGCTGGCGCGCAGTCCGGGCTCGTTCGACGCGGCGCCGCCGGCATCGGCCGCGCAGCTCGCGCTCATCAATCAGGCGATGACCGATGCGCGCTACCGGTTGATGACGGGCCGCATCACGCCGCAGGAATTTGGAGAAAAACTGGAAGCGGCTGCCGCGTCCGAACGCGCGCGCCGCGCCGATCCCGACCGCGTGGAAAACAACCACGGCGTTGCGACCGCGGTATTGTTGCTGGTTCTGGCCGGACTTGTCGCGTGGATCGGATGGATGGCGATGCAGGGACGAAAACAGTCGTCGGCCGCGGCGCAGTCGGCTGGCTCGTCTGAGCATCTTGGGCGATTGCGGGGTGGTTTGGCGGTCGGGTTTGTCGGGCCGGCGCTCGTGTTGTTCGGGGCGCTGGTAATTTTACCGGGGCTGGTTTCGTTTGCCTGGGCGTTCACGCGGTGGGACGGGTTGGGCGCGCAGACGTGGGCGGGGCTTTTTAATTTCAAGTGGCTGCTGCTGGAGAGCGACGTGTTCTGGTTCGCGCTGAAAAACAATCTCTACCTCATGATCGTGCCCGCGCTGGTGGTGGTGCCAGCGGCGTTATTTTTTGCGACGCTCATTCATCGCGGCGTGTGGGGAGCGGGGGTGTTTCGCGTGGTGTTTTTATTTCCCAACATGCTCGGCGGAATCGCGGCGACGCTGTTGTGGATGAGCGCCTATGCGCCGCGTGGTGGACTTGTGAACACGGCGCTCGTGAAGCTGGGTTTCACGGGTTTCGACGGGTTTGCGTGGCTTGCGCAGGGTCATCTTTATGCGGCGCTAATCCCAATCTATCTGTGGATGGCGTGCGGGTTTAACCTCGTGCTTTACCTAGCGGCGATGGAGGGAATTCCGGCGGATTTCTATGAAGCGGCGGAGCTGGAGGGCGCGTCGAAGGCGCGGCAGTTTTTCACGATTACGCTGCCGCTGATCCGCGAGGTGTTGGTGATCTCGGCGGTGTTTTTGGTGATCGGCGGATTGAATGCGTTTGAGATGATCTGGCTGCTCACTTCGCAAGATCCGGCGAGCGGTTCGCACACGTTGAGCACGCTGATGGTTTCGACGATGTTCCAGGAGTTCCAGATCGGGCGGGCGACCGCGATCGCAGTGGTGATGTTCGGACTCGTGCTGGTGGGCAGTGCGGCGGTGATGCGCGCGCTGAAGCGTGACGCGGTGGAAATGTGATCCGTCGCAACTCGCCGAACACATGAAATTTTCACGCATCTTAATCTTCTCCATCCTGGCGGGCTATCTCGTGTGGGTGGCTTTTCCGATGGCGTGGGTGGCGTATTCGTCGCTCAAGACGGACGAGGCGATCTTCCGCGAGGCGTTCGCGTTGCCGGCGTTTGGGGATTTGCAGACGGATAACTACGTGCGCGCGTGGCGCGAGGCGCGGTTTGGGGATTATTTTATCAATTCGGTGATCGTGACGGCATCATCCGTCGCGCTGATCGTGCTGCTCGGGGCGATGGCGGCGTATGCGCTGGCGCGGTTTTATCATCCGATGGGAAAGGCGGTCTTCTGGCTGTTTCTGGCGGGGTTGATGATTCCGGTTCAGCTCTCGATCGTGCCGCTGTTTTTTGAGCTACGGGCGCTGGGGTTGCTCAACTCGAGGCTTGGGCTGGTGCTGGTTTACACGGCGAACGGGCTGCCGTTTGCGATCTTCATCCTCGCGGGGTTTTTCAAGGCGTTGCCGCGGTCGCTTTACGAGGCGGCGGTGGTGGACGGTTGCACGGAGGCGTCGGCGTTCTGGCGGGTGATGCTGCCGCTGGCGAAGCCGGGGCTGGTGACGGTGGCGATCTTCCAGTTCATCGGGATTTGGAAGGAGTATTTTTTCGCGTTTATGTTCACGAGCGGCGATGCCGGGGCGGGGGTGCGGACGTTGCCGTTGGGGTTGGCTAATCTCTCGATCACGTCCCAATACCGGAGCGACTACGGGATGTTGTTCGCGGGGCTGGTGATCGTGACGGTGCCGATTCTGGTGATCTTCATCGCGTTGCAAAAACACCTCGTAAAAGGCGTCACGGCGGGCGCGGTGAAGGGGTGAGAGGCGATAACGCCGTGCCCGGACGGCCGCTCAAGTAAACGCGGGCGGCACGTTGTCGCTGTCGGGCGCGGCGGCGTCGAGCTGGGCGATGATGGCGCGGGCGGCCTCGGCGTTTTCTTCGTCCACTTGCACGCGGATGCCGCCGATGGCGAAGATGAGATACGGCGCGGTCTGGGCGGTGTTTTCATCGGGGATGAAGACGGCGATGCCGCTGTCGTTGAGCACGGATTTGACCAACTGGACGTGGGCGGGGTTGTTGCAGGTGGCGACGGTGATCATGGTTTAAGGTTATCGCGGGGCGGCGGATTGGCCAGCCGGGATGTTGGCGGCGTTGCGTGTTAAGGCTGGATTGCACAGGCGGGTGGGGTTAAACCCCTGTCTCCTTTTTGCTTTCACATGGCGTCGTCTGAAGAATCCCCAGTGTCCCCGGATACGTTTTCCTTGAGCGGAGCGGGCCCGCAGTATGCGGAATGGCTGAGGCGTGGCGTCGATGAACACGCCATCGTCGCGGTGACGGATACGAAGGGTGTCATCACTTACGTCAACGATCGCTTTTGCCAGCTCTCCGGCTACGCGCGCGAAGAGCTCGTCGGCCAGACGCACCGGATCATCAACTCGCATACGCATCCGCCGGGGTTTTTTGCGGAGATGTGGGGCACGATCAGCGGTGGCAACGTATGGCACGGCACGATCTGCAATCGTGCGAAGAACGGGGAACTTTACTGGGTCGAGAGCACGCTGGTGCCTCTGTCGGCAGCGGACGGGCAACGACTCGGCTACCTCGCGCTGCGCACAGATGTCACCCAGCTTAAGTTTGCCGAGGAGGCCACCGCGCGGCTCGCCCACGACTATGCGGAGCAGGCCGCCCAACTGCGCGACGCCCGCAGCCAGTTGCAGATTTTCTTTGATGAAGGTCCGCTCGGCTTGAGCTGGCGGGAGATGGAAGCGGACGGACGGCCGGGGGCCAACTACGTCAACCAGCGTTTTTGCGAGATCATCGGGCTTTCCACACAGGAGGCGCTCGACATCGACAATGTCCGGCGTGTCACGCATCCCGAGGACTGGGACCGGCAGCAAGAGCTCTCCCGCGAACTTTACTCGGGCAAAGGCGACCGTTACACGATCGAGAAGCGCTACATTCACAAGGATGGGCGCGTCGTCTGGGCCGAGCTTACGGTGGTGGTGGTGCGCGACGAGGACTCCGGCCACATCACGCATCATTTCGCGATGCTGGAGGATGTGACCGCGCGTCACGCCGCCGAGCAGGAGCTGAAACGCAGCGAGTCGCGCTGGCGCACCTATGTGCAGACGGCGAGCGAGATCCTCTACGCGATCACGCCGGAGGGCCGGTTCAAATTTGTATCCGATGCGTGGACATCCAAGCTTGGCCACCAGATCACCGACGTCATCGGCCATGCCTACACCGAATTCGTTCATCCCGAAGATCTGCCCAACTACATCGCATTCGTGAGCGAGACGCTCGAAAAGGGCACGAACGCGGGCCTCATCGAGTATCGCGTGCGGCATCAGGACGGCCGCTGGATCTGGCATGCTTCCACCGGCTCCGCTTATACGGACCGCGACGGTCGCCGCGCCTATTTCGGGGTGGGGCGCGACATCAGCATCCGCCGCAAGGCGCAGGACGAGCTCAAGGCCTCGCTGGCCAAGCGCGAGGAGCTGGAGCAGATCATCAACCGCTCGCCTTCCGTCGTCGTGCTGTGGAAATCCGAGGCGAACCAATGGCCCGTCGAATTCGTTTCGCAGAGCATCAGCCAGTTTGGCTACCAGCCCGAGGATTTCACCAGCCGGCGGCTCAGTTTTCGCGGCATCACGCATCCGGACGACCGCGAGCGCGTGGGCACCGAGGTCGATGCCCACGCCGTCACCGGCCATCACGAATACAACCAGGAATACCGTATCGTGTGCGCCGACGGCTCCGTCCGCTGGGTGGATGACCACACCGTCGTCCGCTTTGATGCCGATGGCCGCGTGACGCACCATGAGGGCCTCATCACGGACATCACCGTCCGCAAAGACGCCGAGAACCGCGAACGCGACCTGCGCGAACGCGACCTGCGCCTCGCCGGCGAGGTGCAGCATCACCTGCGGCCGCATGTTTTCCCCGACATCGGCGAAGTCGAGATCGAGGCGCTTTCGCAGCCTTCGACGTACCTCGGCGGAGATTATTACGACGTGCTCGCGGTCGATGGGCACCGCTGGGGTTTTGTCATCGCGGACGTGGCCGGGAAAGGCCCGGCCGCCGCGCTGATGATGGCGGCGTGCCGCGCCACGTTGCGGCTTTGCGCGGCGGGCGAGCCGAGTGCCGCCGTCGTGGTGAAGCGCGTCAACCGTGCGCTTCACGGCGACATGCCGCGCGGCATGTTCATCTCCCTTTTTTACGGAATCCTCGATCTGGATACCAATCGCTTCAACTACGTCCGCGCGGGGCACGAGCCGGCGCTCCTGCTGCGGGCGGAAGGCGGCGAGCCGGAGCTGCTGTCGGCGGGCGGGCTTGCGCTCGGGTTTGATGCGGGCCCGGTTTTTGACGCCGTGCTTGAAGAGGGAACCGTTGACCTTCGGGCGGGTGACTTGCTCGCGCTTTACACCGACGGCATCACCGAGGCGGCCAACGCCGCCGGCGACGAGTTCGGGCGCGACCGCTTCGCCCAGGCGCTCGCCCGCCATGATCAGACGTCGCTCGCCAAGATGGTGGACAAGCTCGACCGCTACCTGCGGCAGTTCTCCGCCCTCGCGCAGCGCAACGACGACCGCACGCTGCTGCTCGTGCGCCCGCGCTGAGCGGAGGCGGGGAGCGGACGGATTTCCGAGCTTTGCGTTCGCGCAGGACGCGCGAAGCGTTTCAGTCGTGGCATGCATTACGATGTCGTGATCGCGGGTGGCGGTTTTGCGGGCGCCTATTGTGCGAAGATACTGGGCAAGGCGCTCGGTCGCGCGGGCGAGAAACGCGTGGCGCTCATCTCCGAGAGGAACGTCCTCGTGTTCCAGCCGATGCTGGCGGAGGTCGCCGGCTCGTCGCTTGCGCCGACGGACGTGGTCAATCCGCTCCGCCAGTTCTGCCGTCACGTGGACGTGCTCCAAGGCAACATCCAGCATATCGACTGGGCCAAAAAAACCCTCGTGCTTGATGGAGGTCGTTTCACCCGCGACCACCAGGTGAGCTTTGACCAGCTCGTGCTCACGATGGGCAGCGTGACGGATCTCAGCCGCGTGCCCGGCATGGCGGAATTCGGCTGGCCGATGAAAACCGTGGCCGATGCGCTGCGCCTGCGTGCCGCGATCATCAACCGGCTCGAAGAGGCCAACCTCATCGAAGATCCCGTCGTGCGCGCGCGCCTGCTCACGATCGTCGTGGTGGGCGGCGGTTACACCGGCGTGGAAACGGCGGGTCAACTCCTCGACTTCGTGCAGGGCTCGCTGCGTTACTACGCCAATCTCCGCACCACGCCGCTGCGCGTGGTGCTGGTGCATGGACACGACCATCTCCTTGCGGAAATCGGGCCGGAGCTTGGCGATCATGCGCAACGCGTGCTCGAAAAGCGCGGCATGGAGATGCGCCTCAACACCCGGGTCGCCGAGGTCACGGCGGGTAAAGTGGTGTTTGCCGACGGGCAATTTATAGAGGCGCACACGATCGTCTCGACGATCGGAAACGCGCCGCATCCCGTGCTGCTCGATCTGTGCAAGCAAATCGGCCTCGAAACCGACAAGGGCCGCGTGCCCACGGATTCTGCGTTGCGCGTCGTCGGGCACCCCGGCTTGTGGGCGGCGGGCGATTGCGCGGCGGTGCCGTGGAATGATCGCGGCACGATCAAGCCCGCGCCGCCGACCGCGCAGCTCGCGCTCAGGCAGGGCAACCAGCTCGGGCGCAACCTGGCGCTGACGTTGAACGGGAAGGAGCCGCAACCGTTCACCTATCGCTACCTCGGGCAGTTGGCCACCATCGGCGAACGCGAGGCGGTCGCGGAGGTGCTGGGTTTCCGTTTCAGCGGACTGTTCGCGTGGTTCATGTGGCGCACGATTTACCTGTCGAAACTGCCTGGCGTGGCGCGCAAACTCCGGGTGATGATCGATTGGGCATTCGAGCTGATTTTTCCGCGCGATCTCAGCCTCGTGCTGCCGCCGCCCGAGGACATTTTGCGTTCCATCCACATCGGCGCGGGGGAAACGCTTTTTCAGCGGGGCAAGGTGTGCCGGGCGTTTTTCTATCTCAAACGCGGGCGGCTCACGCTCACGGCTCCGGACGCCGCGCCGCGCGAACTCACGGCGGGCGCGGTCATCGATCAGGCGGAACTCGATGCGGGCGGCTGCTGGCGGTGCGACGCGGTGGCGGCGGAAGGCACCGATCTCGTGGTGATCCGCGGGCGCGCGTTGCAATTGTTGAAAACCGAGCTGCAACTCGTCGCGCGGCACGCGGGCTGAACGGCGTCCGGGCATGAGCAGACGAAAAATATTATGAACACAGACCACGGGCATCGGCGCGAGGAGGACCAGGGCGCGATCACGCGGCTGTGCGCGCAGACCGGGGTGATGTTGTTGCAGCACGGGGCGGAGAGTGCGCTGGTGGAATCCGTGGCGCGGCGACTCGGGCTTGCGCTGGGCATGGACTCCGTCGAGGTCGCGCTCATGGCCAACGGCATCACCGTGACCACGCTTTACGGGGGCCGGGACTGCACGACCGTCCGCCGCAATGTGGATCGCGGCATCAACATGCACGTCGTCACGGAAGTGCAGCGCACGATGTTGCTGGCGGAGGAAAAGAAACTGGATCTGGCGGGCGTGGCGCGGTGTCTCGATGAGATCAGCCCGTTGCGTTATCCGCGCTGGCTGGTGTCGGTGATGGTGGGGCTTTCGTGCGCAGCCTTTGCGCGGCTGGGGCTGCTGGCGCGGGGCGGTGAAGCGGATCTCGGCACGTTTGCGCTCACCTTTGTTGCGAGCGGCGTGGCGATGCAGGTGCGGCAGTGGCTGGCTCATCTGCATTTTAATCCGCTGGTGAATTTTGCGGCGGCGGCGTTTGTCGCGACGTCGATCGCGGCGCAAGGCGTGATCCATCACTGGGTGGACAGCCCGAAGATCGCCATGTCGGCGTGCGTGCTTCTTTTCGTGCCGGGATTCCCGCTTATCAACACGGTGTCTGACATGGTCAAAGGCTACATCAACATGGGCATCTCTCGCGGCGTGATGGCGGTGTTGCTGCTGCTGGCGTGCTGCGGCGGCATCGTGCTCGCGATGACGGCATGGAACGCGTGGACATGGCTATGAACACCCTTCTCATACTCTTGCAGGACTTCGGGCTCGCGGCGGTGCCGGCGGTGGGCTTTGCGATGATTTTCAACGTGCCGAGACCGGCGCTAAAGTATTGTGCGGTGGCCGGAGCCATCGGGCATGCGTTGCGTTTCAGCCTGTATAAGATCGGGCCGTTGCCCATCGAGTGGGCCACGTTGATCGCGGCGTGCGTGGTGAGCATGATCGGCATTCACTGGGCGCAAAAATGGCGGGCACACCCGAAGGTTTTCACGGTGGCCGCGATGATTCCGATGATCCCGGGCGTTTATGCGTTTACGGCGCTGCTGGCGCTGGTGGAGATCGAACGCACGGGGTTCACGCCGGAGCTGCTCAAGACGGCGACGGACAACGGACTCAAGGCGATGTTCATCGTCGCCGCGCTGGCGGTGGGCCTGGCATTGCCCGGGCTGCTCTTCTACCGGCGCAGGCCGGTGGTGTAGGCTGTCTCGCAGGAAGCGGGACGGCGGCAAAGGAGCGCTCGCGTCGGATGAGGGAGGCGACAGCATGAGGGGCGTGCTTGTTGGCGGGATGGAAATCGCAACGGGCGCGACTTTGAACACACCGACCGATTGTCTTCGTTGCGGAGTCTGTTGTTTTTCCCGGCTCGACACCTACGTGCGCGTGAGTGGCGCTGATTGGGAGCGGTTGGGATCCGTGGCGGAGCGGGTTGCGCATTTTATCGGGAATCGCGCTTATATGCGCATGGTGGCGGGGCACTGCGCGGCGCTGGCGCGGCGGCGCACGCCGGAGGGTGCGGAGGAGTTTTTCTGCACGGTGTATGCGGAGCGTCCGCAGGTGTGTCGCGATCTTGCGCGGGGTTCGCCGGAGTGCGAAGGCGAGCGGGCGTCGAAGGCGGAGCGGGTGCGGCTGGCGGGCGGAGCTTGAAACCGGCGCGCGCGGGCGATGGGATTTCACCCATGAACGAAACGCCTCTTTCGGCCGATGAGGAGTTGGTGAGGTTTTTGGCGGCGCCGGTGCCGAGGGTGGTTACGGCTGGTTTGAGGAACGCGGCAAGAAAGGACAATTCGACCGTGCAAGGAGTCGTCACCGGGTTGTTCATCATGTTGTTTGGAGCGTTCTTCGTGGCGTTTTTTTTTCCGTGGAAAATGGGAAATGAATGGAGGCTGGCGATGAGTGGTCCGCTAAAAACTGCGGGGGAAATTGTTTCGGTCGAAACAACGCGAACGAAAATCAACGGGCAGTCAGTCGTGTCCTATGAATTCAAATTTCAACCAGCGCGGGGTCCGGTGGCATGGGGTGAATGTTTTACGACGGGGCGTCGCTGGGTAACGGGCAATAAAGTGGTGGTCCGGTATGCGCCGGATAATCCGTCGCTGGCGTGTCCGGTGGGTGCGCGGTTGAGCGAGAGCGGATGGGTGGGAGTGATTTCAAGCGTGTTTCCCCTGATGGGGGCGGGGCTGATTTTTCGGGTGGTTTGGGTATGGCGGCGCAATCTATGGATTTTACGAAACGGCACGCTTGGGGATTTTCGCGTGACAGGGATCGACCCGACGGCAGTGAAAATCAACAAGCAGCAGCAATTTAAGGTGACGTTGCAGCGGCTCGATCAGGCGGATGCGGAGCCGCACGAGGTGCGTTGGTATAAACCGGCGTTGCTGGCGTTTGCGCGGGAGCGTCAGCATAACGGGCAGGCGATCTTCGGGCTGTTTGACCCGACGAAGCCGAAGAAGGTCTTGCTGCCGGAGGCGTGGTCGGCGCGCGGTTGAGGCGCGTCGTTTCGATCAGCCGGCCAGGGCTTCGCGGACTAGTCCGGCGATGGCGGGCGGGAGGTCGAGGCCGAGCGCGGCTTGTTGCGCGGCGGGGCTGAGTTTGCGCCAGGTCTTGCGGAGGATATCGACGAACTTCTCGCGTGGATACTCGGCGTGCTGGGCGGCGAAGGCGCCGATTTCGTTTTCCAAAAATACGAGGACGGCGGCGTCTTCGAGGGCTTGGGTGCCGGGATTGGTCTTGAGGCCGGTCTTGGAAACCCAGGTGCGGACTTCGTCGGCTTCGGGGGCGGAGACGTCGGCGGCGAGGAGGAGTTCGCGGGCGCGGTCG
>JAHFTG010000237.1 GCA_023269455.1 Opitutaceae bacterium
GCGCATGAACGATGCGACCATCGGGCCGGGCCGGTATTGCGGACGCAACTCGCCTTGCTCGTCGCAGATCTGCACGCGCCACGCCAGATACTCGGCGACCGCCGCCTCGAAATCCGCACGAGAAGTGATGGTGATGATCTTCACTTTGAACGGTCGTGCGGGCCCGAACCGCTTCGCATACCACGGGGCTACTTTGCGGAAATGTTTCGCGCCGTTTTCTTCGCCGTAGAATTCGCAATACCGTTCAAAGTGACGGCGCATCACGCGCACGCGTTCCTCGAATGACGGTTCCGGCAGCAGTTCACCTGTGCGCAGGTAGTGGTCGGAGCGGCGGAAAATCCACGGATCGTAAAACGCGCCGCGCCCGATGGAGACACCGGTGCAGCCCGTCTCGTCGAGCATGTGTTTGACGGCTTCGGGCGTGGTCACGTCGCCGTTGCCGATCACGGGGATCGTCTTCACCGCTTGCACCACGGCGCGGATGCCGGCGAGGTTGACCTGTCCGGCGAAGCCCTGCGCGCGCGTGCGACCGTGCACAAAAATCGCCGCGACGCCGGCGTCTTCCAACACGCGGGCGAGGTCGGGGGCGGTGAGGTTGTCGTCATCCCAGCCGAGGCGCATCTTGGCGGTGACGGGGATTTTGACGGCGGCGATCATGCCGCGCACGAGGGCGGCGGTCTTGTCGAGTTCGGTCATCATGGCGGACCCGCCGCCGATCTTCACGACCTTCTTCACGGGGCAGCCCATGTTGATATCCACGGACTGGACGCCCATCTCTTCGCAAATCACGGCCGCATCGCGCATCTCTTCCGGCACCGAGCCGAAGAGCTGGATCGCGAGCGGGCGATCCTCCGCGCAGCTTTCGACGAGCTTGAGCGCGGTGCGGTTGCGCTCGATGAGAGAGCGGGCGTTGACGAGGTCGGTCGTGGCCCAGCCGAGTCCGCCGAGTTCACGCAACGTGAGCCGCATCGGGAGATTGGTGTAACCCGCCAGCGGGGAGAGAAAGAGATTGGATGTGAGCGTGTGCGGGCCGATGCGCATGGCGTTGTGGCCATTGTCATAGGTGCGCCGGTTCTGGCCCGCAAGCGGCGATGAATTGACGCGCCCTTGCAATTTTATGTTTATGCGGGAAGGTGGATTAAGTGAGTGATGACGCGACTTTAACTTTCGTGCCGCCATCTGACCAAGGCGGAGCCAGCCGATCACTGCTCGTCGTGGATGACGAGCCAAGCATCCGCGAGATCACGCGCCTCGTGCTGGAGTCCGCCGGATACCGTGTGTGCTGCGCTGCCGACGGACGTGAGGCGATGAAGCTGCTGGCCGAGCAGCTTTTCGATCTCGTTATCACCGATATGCTCATGCCGGGCAGTGACGGGCTGGAGTTGTTGTCCGTCGTGAAACACAGCCGGGCAAATACTCGTGTGCTCGTCATGTCGGGCGGAGGCATGATCGGGATGAGCGATTACCTCAAGGTTGCGAAAAAACTCGGGGCCCACGGCGTGCTCGAAAAACCCTTTTCCGCCGAGTGTTTGCTGGCATCCGTGGCCGAGCTTTTGAAGCAGGCGGACTGAATCGAATTAACTTAACGCGCGGCGAGCGCGGTTTTCATGCGACGCAGAGCCTCGGTTAGTGTCGCGCGCGGACAGCCGAAGTTGATGCGCACATGACGGCCGCGCGGAGATCCGAAGAAGGCTCCATCGCTCAGGCCCACGCCGTGCTTTTCGAAATGCGCGATGGGATCGGCGAGGTCGAGCGGGGCGATGTTGAGCCAAGCGAGATAGGTGGCCTCGATGGGCGCCTCGACGCTCACGCCGGGAAGTTCGCGCGCGATGAAATCGAGCAGGAAATCGCGATTGCCGCGCAGGGTGGCGAGCAGTTCCTGCCGCCAAGGTTCGCTGTCACGGTAGGCGGCTTCACAAGCGGTGAAACCGAGCGTGGTGACTTCGGCGACAATGCCGACGGTGGCGCGGACGAAGCGGGCGCGCAGCGCGGCGTCGGGGATGATCGCGAACGAAGTGCCGAGACCGGGAACGTTATAGGTCTTGCTCGGGGCCATGAGCGTGATCGTGCGCGCGGCGTGGTCGGGCGCGACGAGCGCGGTCGGCAGATGAGGCAGGGCCGAATCGAGGATGAGGTCGCAGTGGATCTCGTCGGAGCAGAGCACGAGGTCGTGGCGTGCGCAGAATTCGGCGAGGCGCACCAGTTCCTCGCGCCGGAAGACGCGCGCGAGCGGGTTGTGCGGGTTGCACAGAAAGAAAAGTTTGGTGCGCGGCGTGACGGCTTTTTCGAGGGCGGGCCAATCGATTTCCCAGCGGGCGGGCGTCGAGGTCGCGTTGAGCGTGAACGGCACGGTGACGGAGACGCGGCCGCTGTTCTTCGGCGCGGTCATGAACGGCGGGTAAACGGGCGTGAGGGCGAGCACTTCGTCGCCGGGCTGGGCGAAGGCTTGCGCAGTGACGTTGAGACCGCACACGAGGCCGGGGAGCCAGACGATCCACGCCGGGTCGATGGTCCAGCCGTAGCGGGAGGCGAGAGCGTTGACCACGGCATCGACGGTGGCCTTGGTCGGACGTGCGTAGCCGAAAATGCCGTGCTCCACGCGCTCATGCAGTGCCGCCAGAATCGCGGGGGAGGAACGGAAATCCATGTCGGCCACCCATAGCGGGAGGATGTCCTGGCCGGCGTATTTCTGCCATTTCTGGGAGTCGGTGCCTAGGCGTTGCGGGACGGTGTCGAAGTCGAAGCTCATGGGTGGTTCTGCGGACGAATACCCGAGCATGGAACGAATTCACGGGAGAGCGCGACGGTTTTTCCCAAGTGGGACGTCTCACCCGCGGACAAAATTTCCCGACGGCTTGGATTTTGAAAATGTTAAGTCGCCGGTTTGCGCCGACTTATTAAGGGAGCGAGCGGCGGCATCGCGAATGCAGAAGGAGAGGCAGTCCGTCACTTAACCCATCAACCCAATCACCAGGAGAACATCACCATGAGAATCGTTCGTTACAACTATCCGTCTTATCGCAGCGTCGCCTTGTCCCGCAGCCCGTGGTCGGGCTTGGAGGGCGAGATTGATCGCTTGTTTCAATCAACGCTTGGCGACTTCCCCGGGGTGCCTGCGTCGGGCCGTTTCCCGGTCGATCTGTATGAGGACAAGGACAACACCTACGTCCGTGCCGAGCTGCCGGGCATCGACCGCGCCGACCTCAACGTCGAGCTGGTCGATGATTCGCTCAACATCAGCGCCACGCGCAAAACCCGCGTTGGCGAAGGCGAGCAGACCGTTGCCTTGAATCGTTCGGTCAGCGTGCCCGATGCCGCTGTGCAGACCGAAAAAATCAGCGCGGCCTACGAAAACGGCGTGCTCACCGTCACGTTGCCGAAACGGGAGGAAGCCAAGCCGCGCAAGGTCACGGTCGCCGTCAACTAAGCGTCATTCACCTTAACCCAATCCAAGGAGATCAAAATCATGTCCCTGTTAACTTCATTTGTCCCTGCGTTTGCCCGCTCTTCCGCAGCCCCCGTCGCCCGTGAAAGCGGGCCCGCCGTGAAACCCGTTTACGAACTCGCCGAGACCGCCGATGGCTATGCGCTCACTGTGTATCTGCCCGGAGTGGCCAAGGACGGGCTTGAGCTCACCGCCGAGGCCGATGCGATCACGATCACCGGTCGTCGTGCGTGGAAACAGCCTGAGGCTTGGACCGTGCGCCACCGTGAATCGACGGACGCTGCCTACGAGCTCGTGCTGACTCACGACAACACCGTGGACCTCGACAAGATCCAAGCCGAACTCCGCGACGGCGTGCTGCGCGTCACGCTGGCCAAGGCCGAGGCGATCAAGCCGCGCAAGATTACCGTGAGCTGAACGCGAGCGGGCTGCGTGAGTCTAAGCCTTCGTAAACATCCACGGCCGCCGTTTCGATTCGGGAGGGCGGCCTTTTCTTTTGCTCCATGAGGGGCGGTGGGCGACGGTGTGTTTCAGTCGTCTTCTTCGCATGAGCATCATCGCATCCTCCTCCAACGCCACCATTCCGGGACCGGTGCTGTTCTTCGATGGGGAGTGCGGGTTGTGCAATCGCTGCGTGCGATTGTTGCTGCGGCTTGACCGGCGGGCGCGGTTGCGGTTCGCGCCGC
>JAHFTG010000040.1 GCA_023269455.1 Opitutaceae bacterium
TTCGTCTGCGTGAGTTCGGATTCCGGTCCCTCGAAGCAGACCTTGGCCAAATCCCAGCCGAGCACGCGATTGGCTTCGTCGTAGAGGGCGCGCGCGGTCGCGGAGTTTTCGTAGAGCGACTTGCCCATGCCGACCTTTTGGGCGCCCTGTCCGGAGAAAATAAGTGCGGTAGCCATGTTGAGTAAACGAACACGCGTAAAGTCCGGCTCGGTGGAAACCAAGCCCTAAAATCTTCCCCTTCCCAGCCTCCGCTCACCTAGCTTACGACGTTTTGAAGAAGATGCCCTTCAAATTCATCTCCAGCGCCTGCGGGTTCGGGGAGAAGCGCAGAGCCTCGGCCTTGCTGATGGTGCCTGCCTTGACGAGACGGTAGAGATCGCGATTGAAGGAGAAACTGGCCGAGTCCGTGCCCGCTTCGAGGAGCCCTTGGATTTTCTCAAACTGGCCGTCGAGGATGAGGTTTTTGACGACCGAATCGGCCGCGAGGATTTCATTGGCGGGTATGCGTCCGCCGCCTTCCATCGCCGGAATAAGCTTCTGGCAGATGAAGCCGCGAATAGTGCCGGCGATCTGCCGGCGCGCCTGCACCTGCTGCTCGGGCGGGAAAAATTCAAACAAGCGGGTGAGCGCCTGCGCCACGGTGCCGGCGTGCATGGTGGAGAGCACCAGATGGCCGGTTTCCGCCGCCGAAATCGCGGTCTCGAAGGTCTCTTTGTCGCGCATTTCGCCGATCAGGATGATGTCGGGGTTTTGACGCAGGACCGATTTGATCGCCAACTCGAAGCTCGGCACGTCGAGCCCGATCTCGCGCTGCTGGAAAACCGATTTCGCGTCCGTAAACGTATATTCGATCGGGTCCTCCAGGGTGACGATGTGTTTGTCCATGTTCTGGTTTATCCAGTTGAGCATGGCGGCGAGCGTGGAGCTTTTGCCGGAGCCGGTGGCGCCGCAGATGAGCAGGATGCCATCCTTGGACTTCGCGAGGTTGAGCATCGGTTCGGCGGCGAGGCCGAGTTCCTCGAAGTTCGGCACCTTGCTCTTGATGTGACGAAAAACGATGCTGCCCGTGCCGCGTTGATGGAAGGCATTGACGCGGAAGCGGCCCACGCCCTCCGCCGCATAGGCGAAGTCCACCTGCCCTTCGTCCTCCCAGCGCTGACGGAAAACCGCCGGCACATGCGCATCCACAAACTCGCGCACCTCGGCCGCGCCGATGGGGTCCATGTCCACCGGCTTTAAACGTCCGGAGAGGCGCACGTAGCCGGGTTTTTCGGACTTGATCACGATATCGCTCGCGCCGCTTTGCACCGCCAGTTTGAGCAGATCGTTGAAGATTTCGGTGCTAGGTGACATGATCTTGTGGTGGATAAAAACGTTGCGGATTTGGTAAAGTGGGGTGCTGTGCTGTGCAAGGTATCTTCCTGTAAACCCTCCATGAAACTCCGTCCGTTGACCGGCACCATCACCGCCCTTGTAACGCCTTTCAGAAACCAGTCCGTCGCCTACGACGATCTGGGCAAACTGGTGGAGTTCCAGATAAAGTCCGGCATCAACGGCCTCGTCCCCGTCGGCACGACCGGCGAGTCCCCCACGCTTTCCCACGACGAGCACCTCGATGTCGTCAAGGCCGTGGTCGAGGCCTCCCGTGGCCGCGTGCCCGTGATCGCCGGCACCGGCTCCAACTCGACCGAAGAGGCCGTCAACCTCACTTCCCTCGCCACCGCCGCAGGCGTGGATGCCGTGCTCGTGGTGGCGCCCTATTACAACAAGCCCAGCCAGGAAGGCGTCTTCCGCTACTTCAGCGCCGTGGCCGAGGCGACCGACAAGCCCGTCATCCTCTATTCCATCCCCGGCCGCTGCGGCATCGAGATCGGCGTGCCGGTCGTCGAGCGCCTCCGCGCCAAGTATCCCCATGTCCGTTACATCAAGGAAGCCGGCGGCTCCGTGGACCGCGTGGACCAGCTCAAGCACGCGCTGGGCAAGGACATCACCGTGCTCAGCGGCGACGACGGCCTCACCCTGCCCTTCATCTCGGTCGGCGCCGAAGGCGTCATCAGCGTCGCCTCCAACCTCTACCCGAAGGAAGTCGTCCAGTTGGTCAACGCCGCCCTCGCCGGCGAAGCCGCCAAGGCCACCAAGCTTCACCGCAAGCTCTACCCGGTCTTCAAGACGCTCTTCATCGAGCCGAACCCCGTGCCCGTAAAGCTCGGCATGAAGCGCGCCCGCATCATCGGTTCCGACGAGGTGCGTTCGCCACTCTGCGAGATGAGCGAAGCCAACGCGCAAACCCTCATCAACGTCCTCACGGCGTTCAAAAAGTAACCATGCCCCTCCGCATCGCGCTTATCGGAGCCAAGGGCCGCATGGGCCAGGCCATCATCGCCGCCGCGGCTGAAGCCGGAGCCGTGATCGCTTCCTCGTTGCAGCGCGACGACGACCTCGCCGCAGGGATCAAGCACGCCGATGTCATCATCGACTTCAGTTCGCACAAAATCTCCGCCGAGGTCGTCAAGCTCGCCGCCGCCCTGAACAAGCCGCTCGTCATGGGCACCACCGGTCATCCCGCCGACGAAAAAAAACACCTGCTCGCCGAAGCCGCCAAGGTGCCCACCGTCTGGTCGGGCAACTACTCGGTCGGCGTAAACTTGCTCTTCGCCCTCACGCAGCGCGCCGCGTCCGTGCTCGGCTCCGACTACGATGCCGAAGTCATCGAGATGCACCATCGCTTCAAGAAAGACGCCCCCAGCGGCACCGCCGCGCGCCTTCTCGAAATCATCCTGGAGGAGCGCAAGCTCGACGCCTCCGCCCTCCGTCACGGACGCGAAGGCATCACCGGCGCGCGCACCTCGACCGAGGTTGGCATTCACTCGCTGCGCGGCGGCGATGTCGTCGGCGACCACACGGTGATCTTCGCCGCCCTCGGCGAACGCCTTGAACTCACCCATAAAGCCTCGGATCGCGGCATCTTCGCTCGTGGCGCCGTCCGCGCCGCCCAATGGGTCGTCGGTAAAACTCCTGGCATCTACGACATGCAGGATGTCCTCGGCCTGAAATGATCACCTCCATCCAGGGGCTGCTCACCGCCGCGACCCCGCTGCACGCGATCATCGAGCTCAACGGCCTCGGCTACGAGGTGAACATCCCTGTCACCACCGCCGAAAAACTTCCCGTCACCGGCTCGGCCGTGAAGCTGCACACCCTCGTGATCTACCGCGAGGACTCACAGACGCTCTACGGCTTCGCGACGCCCGCCGAGCGCGATTTTTTCCGCCTGATGATCGAGCACGTCACCGGCGTCGGCCCCAAAATGGCGCTCACCATCATGAGCAAGCTCTCCCTGCCCTCGCTGGAAAACGCCATCCGCATCGGCGACATCGCCACCCTCGCGAAATGCCCCGGTATCGGAAAAAAAACCGCCGAGCGGCTCGTGATCGAGCTGCGCGCCAAGGTCGGTGCCACCGGCTCCGCCGAGTCCGTGCTTTCCGCCAGCGGCTCATCCGATGATGCCAACTCCGCTCCTGCCGACAGCCGCATGCGTGACGCCGTGCTCGCCCTGAGCGCCCTCGGCTACAAGACCGCCGATGCCGACGAGACCGTCCGCCGCGCCCTGTTGACGCTCGGCCCCAAAGCCACCACGGAGCAACTCATCAAAAAAGCCCTCGGTTCCTGAAGAACACGAGGGCTTGCGGTGGCTGGGAGTGGTTTGGCTCAGCGCTGGAATTGAAACGCCGTGAACTCGGCATTGCCCCGCACCGGGCGGCTGCCACGAAACACGCGGTTATCCTGCTGCAAAGTCGGTTTCGCCTCGAAGGCCGTGTCATCCACGATCACGCGCTGCACGGGCGCGAGTTGAACCTGTTGCATCCACTCCGTGCCGGCCCGCTCCGTCGGCACGGCGGTCGCATCCTCGCGTTCCGCCGTGAAATTCTGACTCGCGAACACCGGCTGAAAACTTGCGCTGCGCGGCGTCAGCGACGCCATCTGAACCACGGGGGCATTCGCCTGCATCGCCACGGGCGCGACGGCGGCAACGTTAACTGAATTCGAATTCGCAACCGGGGCCGCCCCGGGACGCAGCAAGACGACTGCCAGGCAGGCAGCCATCGCCGCCACCCCGCCGAAAGCCGCCGTGTAGGTTCCCCAGCTCGGCTTGCGGCGGGACGGAAGGGCGAGGATTTTTCGCTCGGTTTCCTGAAGCGATTTTTCGAGCGCAAACGAAGCCGGGGCTTCCTGGCGCTCACGGTCAAAAAGCATTCCACAGGCTCTCTGCATACGGCAGTAGTCGCCATAGGTTTTACGGCGGGCGGGACTGCGCAGGATTTCCGCCTCCAACTCTGCGGCCTCTTCCGGTGCGATCTGGTGATCGACGTAGAGGTTGAGCAGTTCGATGAAACGTTTGTCGTTCACTTGAAGTCCTCCCCTATCGTCGCGCGCAGGCTTTCACGGGCGCGGGCGATGCGGCTTTTTACGGTGCCCACGGAGATGCCGAGGATAACCGCGATTTCTTCGTAGGCCATGTTTTTGACGTTTCTCAAGATAAGGATTTCGCGGTGCTTCGGGTTCAGCTTGTCCATGCCCGCGGCGATGCGGTCGATAAATTCGTGCGTGACGGTGATGTCGCCCGGCGTCTCCACCTCGGCGGCGAAAACCTCGGACAACGGCGTATCATTGTCCGCGCTCACCGGCTGGTCGAAGGAGACCGTCTTATCCCGTTTGCGGCGCCACCAATACCAGTAGCGGTTGCGCGCGAGATTGGTCGCGATCTGATAGAGCCAGGTTGAAAAAGCGGAGTCCCCGCGGAAGTTCACGAGGCCGCGATGGGCGCGGATGAACGCATCCTGAGTCACCTCTTCGGCGTCCTGCTGGTTGCGCAGGAGTTGATGCACCATGCCATAGATGCGGTCCCAATAGCGGCTGACCATTTCATTAAAGGCGGCTTCGTCGCCGCTTTTGAAACGATCGACCAGCAAACGGTCGAGGGCTACTTCCTGAGCTTTCGTGGACATGAGTTCAGAGGAAGTATGATGCGCGTATTTTTGGATTGTTCCCAAAATTTATCCGAAGTTTGGCAGGGCGGTCGGGCCGGGTGGATCTTTGTTGGCGGAAGACGAAAGCCATAGACGTCCGCGCCCGGATCAAAGTGTCAACGGGCAAAGGTTTTTACAGGGAAAAACGTTTGCGTGAACAACCGTGCGGTCGAGTTCTATGCGGCCTGAAACCAATCCCGACCAACAATCCTCGGGACGGCGAAGGCTTCGCGTGAATTTAGTCTTGCCGGAAAAAATAAATATCCCGTAGTAACTCCCTTTCCCGTGCCGTAAAGGCAAGGGGAGTTCTTTGCAGTGGCTTGCCCTTCGTATCCTTGTCCGTGATTGCGCGCCTTGGCCGTAAGAACGTGACAACGACGGTGAAGGCTGGGCAGCGGCAAAGTCCTGTTCGTTGGTTTGGCGTGGCATGGGTCGATAGCTCAATGGTAGAGCAGCATCCTTTTAAGTTGTTGGTTCCGGGTTCGAATCCCGGTCGACCCACCATCCATCGCAAAGCGAAAAAAGAAGCGGAGCCCCTCCGCTCACTTCATCCCTTCGCCCGGCGCGAACGAGGCATAGACCACGCCGATGAGATTGTAGCGCGTCACCCGTTCATGGTCTTCGTTTTCGTTGTTGAGCCCGCGCACCTTCCAGCCACCCGAAGACGCCTCGTAACCCGTGAGCACATGGACGACCTGTCGCCCGCCCTCGTTCACATAGGCGACCTGCATGCCCGGTTCCAATGCCGCGTAGTCGGTCTTGCTCAACACCAGCACCGTGCCCTCGCCGTAAACCGGCAGCATCGACTCGCCCGCCCCGATCACCGTCAGCCGTCCCTCGCCCATCGCAGCCACCGCCTCGGCATCTTTCCATGCCTGCATGCGTCCCACATCGGTTGACGGCACTGATTTCTCCGCAGGATCGGCCGGCACATCCGCGCAGCCCGCGAGCATCGCCAGCACCAGCCCGGCCATCATCATGCGGACCTCAAGCAATCGTGATCGTTGGCGTGGCATTTTGAAGAAAAGAGAAATTCGCTTTTAGAAACACCGACTGGCCGAAAAAGATGTCGCATCGGGCGGAGGTCACGCTTCTTATCCAAAGCGCGGTGGGGTTTCTCCATCAAAACAACTTCACCCTTTCCGTCCAGCCCGCATGAAACGCCTTGTTATCATCGAAGACCAGACCGCCATCCGTGAAATGCTCGTTGAGATCCTCCGTCTCGACCCCAACTACAAACTGGTCGGCGAAAGCGGCGACGGCCAAAGCGCCCTCAACCTCTGCCTGGAAGTGAAGCCCGACCTGCTCGTGCTCGACGCGAAGCTCCCCGGCCTCAACGGCGTGGATATCCTCCGCCGCCTCACCAAGCAGTTGAAAAACGTCCGCGTGCTCGTCTTCTCCGGCCACGAAAATCCCGTCCTCGTGCGCGAGATGCTTGAAGCCGGCGCCCACGGCTTCGTCGAAAAAACCGCCGGCCTCTTCGAATTCAAAAAAGGCCTCGAAACCGTCGCCAACGGCGGCACCTACTTCGGCCCCGCCGTCGCCTCCCTCCTTCGCAACGTCGTCGCCAATCCCGCCGCCAGCACCACCGCCGATTTCCTCACCGACCGCGAGCGCGAGATTCTCCAGCTCGTGGCCGAGAGCCACAGCACCAAGGAAATCGCCTCCAAGCTCGGCATCAGCGTGAAGACGGTGGACAACCACCGCACCAATCTCATGCGGAAGCTCAACCTCCACGACGTCGCGAGCCTCACACGTTACGCTCTCGAGGTCGGCCTCATCGAGCAGAAGAACCCGCTCTAAGCGGCCCTCCGCCCGCGGCCCGCGCGCCGCTTGTCGCCGCCGGATTTACGGAAGACTGGTCAGAGCATCACGGCCTGCCCGAGCCGTTCCGCCAATAGTGCGGCCAGCCGCGGATCGCCCGCCAGCGTCTCGGTCATCGCCGTCGTCAGTCCCGCGTGTTCCGCCCGCACCGCTGCGCAGATTTGCGCCACGTCGCCCTCCGGCCCCGCGTGCCGCCCCGGCGAAAGAAACTGCAAGGCCACGATCACCTCGCCCGCATCGAACGGCGGCGTGCGCAGCGCGGTTTCGAGCAGCGGCTCGTTAAACACATACGCCTCCCCCGCCCGCCGCTCCATCGACGCCGCGATCAGCGCGGCGATCTCCTCGCCGAGAATGTCGCGCACCTGCGCCGCGAGGTGATTCCGCACGTTCGTCACCGCCGGTTGCGGCGACCCGTGGTCAACCAGCACGACCTTCGGCTGGTTCCAGCCTCGCGCCCGCATCGTCGCCCGCACCTGGTCGGCCAGTAGCAGCGCCACGCGCCGGTCGTCGCGCGCCGCCACGTTGACGAGCGGCGGCGCCAGCCGCACCACCGCCTGCGGAAACTTCGCTTTGATCGCGCGCACGCGCTCCGGCACATAGTCCGTCAACGCCGCGCTCGGCCCGAAAAACAACGGCGCCAGCCACGCCTCGCCCGTCGGCCGAGCCTTGAAGAAATCCACCAACGCAGGCTCCAGCAGCCGCGCCGGTTCGCCATCCAGCGCCTCCGCCGCCACCCCCGACGAATGCAGCAGCGACACCGCCTGCACCGGCCGTCCCAACTCCTTCGCCAGCGCCCGCGCAGCCTTCCGCAGGCTCAGCGTCGCCTCGGCGCGCAGCGAACCGTTGTCGAAGAGAAAAAAAGCGGGCGGGATGGCGGGAGACACGGTTTTCGCGAGGCGGGGATTAAATAACTTGCCGACCCAAAACGATTGACCAATAAGGTCAAACCACGTCGCCTTTTATCAACTCATGAATCTGCTCACCAAGAAACTCTGCTTCGTCACCCTCGCCGCCGCTGTCGTCCTCACCGGCTGCTCCAAAAAGCCCAAGCGCCCCGACCCCAGCGCCACCGTCCTCGGCCCCAACGGCAGCGGCATCAACACCAGCGATGTGAACGTCCCCGGTGGTGATCTGAACGCCCCTGGCGGCGGTCTCGGCGGCGCCAATGCCGCCCTCGGCGATCAGGACCGCGCCTCCCTCGCGACCGAGACCGTTTATTTCGATTTCGACAAGTCCGGCATCAAGACCTCCGAGCGCCCGAAGCTCGCCGCCGCCAAGAAGTTCCTCGACGAACATGCCGACGCCCGCCTCCTCCTCGAAGGCCACTGCGATTGGAAGGGCACCGCCGAGTATAACCTCGGCCTCGGCGACCGCCGTGCGAATGCCGCCAAGGAATACCTCGTCACCCTCGGCGTCGCTGCTGACAAGCTCGAGACCCTCTCCAAGGGCAGCCTCGATGCCGTCGAGAAAGCCGACGAAGCCACCCAGGCCAAAGACCGCCGCGTCGAGCTGGTTGTCCTCAAGAAGTAATCCCGTCCCCGCGACGTGAAAAAGCCCCGGAGCAATCCGGGGCTTTTTTGTGCCCACCCCTCTTGGCTTGGCGGGATACTCAGACCATCCAATCACCGGGCGTGGATCAGCCGCCCTCTGAGATTTATCCTCCTCCGCATCCTGTCATCCTGTCCCCTTTCCGTCCTCCGGCTCTCAGCTCATCCCCCCGCCGGCATCGGCCGCCCTCCGCTTCCTCGCTGGAGCTATTGGCGAGAAGCCGCTCCCCGAGAATCGCCCCGTTGGGCGATTCTATGAGTGGTTAAAACTCCTAGATGGTGTCCCGGGATTTCTTCGTTCGCGGCGACGGCGCGCGCCTCCGTCTCACGTCCCTACCCGCGCGCCACCGCCTCGAGGATTTTTTCCGACGCGATCATACCCTTCTTCATCACGTCCAAATTAAAACTCTCGTTGGGCGCGTGCAGATTATCCTCGGGTAGAAACAACCCCATCATCACCGAGTCGAGGCCGGTCACGCGCTTGATGTCCGCGATGATCGGCACGCTCCCGCCCTCGCGCAGGTAGAGCGGCGCCTTGCCAAACACCTCCGCGATGGCCGCGTCCGCCGCGCGGAAAGCCCGCGCCAGCACCGGCGACTGATCCTTCGGCGTGTTGGAGCGATCCGGCGGCACCACGACATACGGCGTGCCCTCGTGCTGCCCGATGATTTCAAACGTCACATCCTTCGGCATGCGCTCGCGGATGGCCGCGTAGAGCAGATCACGGATCTTATCCGGCTTCTGGTTGGCCACGAGGCGGCAGCTTATCTTCACGAACGCCTTGCTTGGGATCACCGTCTTCGTGCCCTCACCCTGATAGCCGCCGCCGATGCCGTTGAACTCCAGCGTGGGCAGCACGCGCGTCGCCTCGAACGGCGTGAACCCCGGCGGCGTGTGAAACGCTGGAATGCCGAGAAACTCGCGATACTTCTCCGGGTCCGTGCCGAGCTTGCGGATCTGCTCCCGCTCCCACTCCTCCACCGGCATCACATCGTCGTAGAAACCCTCGATCGCCACGCGGCCGTCTGGCGAGTGCAGCGAGGCGCACAGCTCCGCGACCGCCTGGATCGGGTTACGCAAGACCCCGCCGTGCAGCCCTGAGTGCAGGTCGCTCCTTGGCCCCGTCACGACCACGTCGCACAGCACGAGCCCGCGCAGTCCGCACGTGATCACGATCTGCTCCGGCGTCGGGATGCCCGTGTCGGACAGGTAAACGAAGTCCGCCTGCTTCAGCCGGTCGCTATGCGTTTCCAAAAACTTGGCGAAGCTCGGGCTGCCCATCTCCTCCTCGCCCTCGATCATGAAGGTGATGCGCAGCGGCAGGTCGGGACGGCGCTCCAGCAGCCGCGCCACCGCCGAGATATGCGTCATGAGCGGCCCCTTGTTGTCCGCCGCGCCGCGCCCGTAGAGACGGTTGCCGCGGATCTCCGGCTCGAACGCCGCCGATTTCCAGAGGTTGAGCGGATCGGCCGGCTGCACGTCGTAGTGACCGTAGATGATCACATGCGGCCAGGCGGGATTGGTGCCGCGCGTCGCGAGGATGATCGGATGCAAGTCCGTTTTGACGACCTCCACCGCGAAGCCGATCGAAGTGAGCAGCTCGGCGACAAACGTCTGCGCGCCCTTCATGCTTTCTTTGAAAGCGGGGTCAGCGGATACGCTGGGATGACGGATGAATTCCTTCAGCTTTTCGACAGGATCAAACATGCCGAAAACCGTGAAGCATTCGCCGCCCCTGCGCTAGCGGAAAGAAACCCAGGCCACCATTGCCTTCAAAACGTTTCAAAGCCTCCTCCGACTTTCCAATCGAATTACTCCGGCGGCATCAGCCGCCCCTCCGCTTCCTCGCTGACGCCATTGGCGAGAAGCCACTCCCCACCCCCATTCGGAGTTTAGACAGGATTAACAAGATGACAGGGATGCCAATCTACGATCCCAAGGAATTTATCCTCTTCTGCATCCTGTCATCCTGTCCACATTCCGCTCTCTGGCTCTCAGCTCCATAGTCTCTCAACTCTCAACCCTCATCTCTCAACCCCGTCCGCCATTCCCCATTGCCCTCGCCGCCTGCGCCGCTCACAACATCCGCGTCCCGCATGAGCGGGATACAACTCAAACTCCCAACCGACACCCATCATGGCCAAGACCCAAGATTCAAAAAAACAAACGAAGAAGCAGCCCCTCCTGACCCCCAAGGAGAAGAAGCTCGCCAAGCGGGAAAAGAAGAACCGCTGAACGGGTCTGCCTCACCAGCCTTCGCTGTATCCACGCTTAAACGTCGGCGGCGAAAGGTTTTCATTTCTGTTGTTTTTATTGAAGGCGGCCTGTTCGGGCCGCCTTTTTCATGCCCGCGCCTACAGGTTGTTCAGCTCGCTTGAGGTGTCGGTGATTCCACAAGTCATCGCCCAGCCACTCGCAACATGCACGAGCTCGATTGCACCGTTCATCGCCTTTCGACGGTTCGCCGCTTTCGGATAACACACGACTTCGATGGCATTCGCCGTCCGTGACGTCTCCCAACGTGCGTCTGCTCCGTTGCCCGCCGGGCTTCGCCAGGTCACGCCGCCAACCGCGCCTTTTTCGTTAAGCCCCACGCTTAGCCACGGTGCCGACTCCACCACATCGACTGTGCTTATCACCGTCACGCTGCGTTCGTCGGGCAGCACGGTGAGGCGCGCCAGCTCGCGTCCGTCAGCCGTGACCAGCCGTGCATCCAGCCGCGTCGTCGGCACGAGCCCTTCCCAACTCAGGCGCGCGGTCTCCCCCTCCACGACTCCATCGGTTAACAACGTCCCCGTGAGCGTGTCGCGCCAGACAGGTGCCCCCGTCCGCATCGCGGCAGGCGACAGGCGCAGGCTCCAGCCCGCGCGCGTCACGGGTGCCAGAAACACCGCCGGTCGTGCCGCCTGCTCCTTCGACCACGCCCGGTCGCGCGCCGTCTCCAAGGCCTGATCCGCCTCCCGTTGCGCCGGCCACGTGGACAACGCCACGTCGAACCCGGGATGTATGCGCCATTTCCCGATCTTGCACGAAACCGTGCTCGCGCGAGGGAACATGTTGGACGGTTCGTCGGCGGCCCCCGGCTGCGCGCTGGTGGCTTCTCCTGTCGAACTCGCCTCGCCCTCGTTCGTCGCGCCCCGAGAAGCCCTCTCCGTTTTCTTTGATTCGTGATCACCGGCCTTATGGGTTCCTTCGTTGGCTTGGGACGTCTTCTCGTCGTCGGTCGCGCCCGCCGGATCAGATGCGTTGGCGTGCGGGTTCTTCGACTTCGCCACGGCACGACGGAGTCCGAGCTTCAACGCCGTCGCCTCCTCCAATGCTCGGGTGGATGCCATGATCTCGGTTCTGTTTTCATCGGCATCCTGCTCCAGATCGCTTGACGCCTTTTTCGCCGGCGCAGGCGCGATCTTTTTGTCCTCCGTTGATTTCCGTCGAGGAGCATCCGCCATCGCGGGATCTGCCGACTGGCTGGCCGAAGAACCGCCCGAAGGCGTTGACGTCGCGCCTGCCTCGACCGGCACCGCGATCACCGTCACCGGTGCCGGCGTAAGCACTGCCGCCCGCTTGGCGGCTGGCAGAGGCGGGGCCGGCGTCGCCGTTGATGGCGGATTCGCCGCCCCGATGACGCCGGTGGATGCTTGCGCCCAGGTCTGCTGATCCTGTGACGTAAGCTGATCGCCCCCCGCCCCTGCTCCTCCGCTGGGGTTGGCAGGAGCGCCCGGCGATGCGCCCGCGCCACTGCCCGGATCGCTCAACCCCGCCATTTGTCCGGGCACCACTAGCGCCCGCTCCGGCCCCGTCGTCGCGGCC
>JAHFTG010000238.1 GCA_023269455.1 Opitutaceae bacterium
CGGGCCCATGTCGCCGTCGGCGAGGGGTTCGCCAGAAACGACGCAGGTGTCGAGCGGGTAGGAGGCCTTGGCCTTGGCGAGATCGAAGGCGTCGGCGGCGTTCACGAGGCCGGCGGCGAAGACGCCGAGGATGAGGACGAAAACGAGGCGGGTGGAGTGGAGTGATTTCATGGGTGGAAGGAAATGTGTTTCACGCGTGATACGCAACCGGACGCGCGAATCCCTCGCGGATTTTATGATGAGCGTCGGTTTGGACTAATATGCAGGGCGGCGAGATCGGGGTCTTGGCGGGCGTCTTTTTTCCAGCGGGGTTCGCGGGCGATGACGAGGTCGAGGCGGCGGCGGGATTCGGCGAGGTCGCCAAGCAGGCAGAAGTAGCAGGCGAGGTTGTAGTCCACGAGGACGGAGGGTTTGGCGATGATGCTTTCGCCGCGAAGGAGCACGTCGCGGGCCTTGGTGATCTGCTGGCGTTCGCGCAGCGCGTAGGCCCAGGCGATCCACGGGCGTTCATCGGTGGGATCGGCCTCCACGGACTGCGGAGCGAGGGCGATCACGGCGGGCCAGGCTTCCGCCGCCATCGCGACTTCCAGACGCAGGGCGATCACGGGCGCGGTCTTTTGGTCGTCGGGGGCGATGAGCGCGAGTTCCCGGCCGGCCTCGGCGGGCAGGTTTAACTCCAGGTAGCCGAGGGCGTAGTCGAGGCGTTTGCGGGTGGAGATCACGGTTTTGCAGGAAACCACATCGCCAAGGCGGGCACCACGTCAAACCGGTCGGCCTAAAAGACGAGATGGGGTCTTCACGGCAGGTGTATTCGTTTGCTAGGACGGGGATTCACGGGCGGAGTGGACGAACGAACACTCCGCCGCCAGTTGCCATGCCTGATTTGGACATCACGTTACGCGTGGGCTGCAGGCTCGTTTACGAGGCTGCGGGGCCGGCGACGTTGCTGCTTAACTTGAAGCTGCGGCCTGGCACGCATCACGCCGTGATGGCGGAGGCGCTGACGGTTGGAGACCGCCTGCCGTTCGACGAATTTTCGGATGTTCATGGCAACGGGGTCGTGCGCGTGGCGTTGAGGCCCGGAGCCAACGTGATCACTCATGATGCGCTGGTGTCGGTGTCTTCGCGCCCGGACAACCACGAGTTGGTCGGGATGGAGCCCGTCGCGCTCGACCGGCTGCCGCCGGAGTTGCTGCGCTACACGATGCCGAGCCGGTATTGCGACTCGGACAAGCTGACGAATTTTGCGTGGCAAAACTTCGGGCAGGTCGAGCATGGCTGGCCGCGCGTGCAGGCGATCAGCCTGTGGCTGCACAAGAATATCGAATACCGCTACATGTCCGGCCGCCCCGATCTGTCGGCGTGGGACATCTTGCAACGCGGCTACGGGGTGTGCCGCGATTTCGCGCATCTGGCGATCGCGCTGAATCGCACGTTCAACATTCCGACGCGCTACATCACCGGACATTTGCCGGACATCGGGTTTCCCGATCCGGAGAACCACATGGATTTCCATGCGTATGCGGAGGTTTATCTCGGTGGAAACTGGTTCACGACGGACGCGCGTTTCCATGTGCCGCGCATCGGGCGCATCACGGTGTCACGCGGACTCGACGCGGTGGACGGGGCGTTTTCCACGATCTACGGCGGGGCGAATCTGGCGCATTTTCAGGTCTATGCCTATCAAGTGGCGCCGGGCACCGTGAAGGTGGGCGACCCGGTGGATATTTCGCGGCGGTTGGATAACCGCTGGGATGTCGTTACGGATCACTGAGGCGTGAGTTTTCTTCCGTGGAGCCAGGCGAAGATCACGGGTGTCACGATCAGGATGTGGACCAGCGATGACAGCATACCGCCGATCACGGGCGCGGCGATGGGGCGCATGACTTCGACGCCGGTGCGTGCGCTCCAAAAAATCGGAAGAAGCGAGACGACGGTGGTGGCGACGGTCATGACCTTCGGGCGGAGGCGGAGGCGAGCGCCGGCCTTGATCGCGATGACGAGTTCGGAGCGCGAAAGCTGAGAGTTGAGAGCTGAGAGTTGAGAGTCGGAATCAGAGGCGGAAGCGGCGAGCGCACGTCGTTTTTCTGCGATGGCCGCCTCCACGGCTTCGTTGAGATAAACCACCATGACGACGCCGGTTTGGATGGCGGTGCCGAAGAGCGCGATGTAGCCGACCCATACGGCGACGCTGAAGTTGTAGCCGAGGATCGCCTGGAGGATCACGCCGCCGGTGAGCGCGAAGGGCACGGCGAGCAGCACGTGGGTGGCTTCGCCCACGCTACGGAAGGTCATCACAAGCAGGATGAAGATGATCGCGATGGCCGAGGGGAAAACGATCTGGAGCGTGTGGCGGGCGTGGATCTGGTTTTCGTATTGTCCGGAGTAGTCGAGGGTCATGCCGGGATCGAGCTGCACGTCGCGGGCGATGCGTTTTTTGATCTCGTCAACGAAGCCGCCGGGGTCGCGGCCTTGAACATTGGTCTGCACGAAAACGCGCAGGCGGCCGTTTTCGCTTTGGATTTCGGCGGGGCCGATCACGCGGCGGATCTCGGCGACTTGTTTGAGCGGCACGGACGGACCCGACGGCGTGGGGATGAGGAGGTCGCCGAGCTTTTCGAGGTCGTCGCGGTCCGCACGGTCGAGGCGGACTTGGATGGGCCAGCGTTCGCGGCCCTTGATCGTGGTGGTGACGGCGGTGCCGCCGATGCCGGTTTCGATGTAACGAAAAACGTCGCCGACGGTGAGGCCGTAGCGGCCCATGACGTCGCGTTTCACGGCGATTTCGAGGTAGGGTTTTCCGAGGGAACGCGAGGGCGCGACGCCGGTGGCGCCGGGGATGGTGGCGACGACGCGGGAGATTTCGTAGGCCTTGCGTTGGAGCGCATCGAGGTCGTCGCCGAAGAGTTTTACGCCGACCTGGGCGCGAATGCCGGTGCTCGTCATGAGAATGCGGTTCTCGATGGGCTGGAGAAATCCGGGGATGTAACCGGGGATTTCGATGAGGCGATGGGAGAGGTCGGCGATGATCTGGTCTTTGGTGACGCCGGGGCGCCATTCGGAGGGCGGGCGGAGCATGATGGTGGTTTCGATCATCTCGACGGGGGCGGGATCGGTGGCGGTGTCGGCGCGGCCGAGTTTGCCGGCGACGGAGGCGACCTCGGGATAGGCGGAGATGACTTTGTCCTGCCACGCCATGATGCGTTTCACCTCGGTGAGCGAGGTTGAGGGGAGGAGCACGGGCATGAAGAGGAGCGAGCCTTCTTCGAGGGTTGGCATGAATTCGGAGCCAAACCCGCGCGTGAAACGCTCGGGTAATGACGAATGACGAATGACGAATGACGAAACCGGAGCAGGGAGGCCGAAGGCGAGGACGCAGGCGGAGGAGAGGAGCGAGAAGGCGAGGGCGAGGACGGTTTTGCGGTGGATGAGCGCCCAGTCGAGGGCGGGGTCGTAGAGTTTGAGGAGGCCGCGCATGAGCCAGTTTTTGTCCTCGGGCTTGAACGGGCCGCGCACGAGCCATGTGCAGAAAACGGGGACGGCGGTGATGGCGAGGACGACCGCGCCGAGAAGCGCGAAGGACTTCGTGTAGGCGAGCGGATGGAAGAGTTTTCCCTCCTGGCCCGAGAGCATGAAGACCGGCACGAAGGCGAGGATGATGATCATCATCGAGAAGAACATCGGGCGGCCGACCTGCGTGGCGGCTTCGAGCGTGTGTTGAAACACCTCTGGTGGCGTGAGGCGTCGCTTCAATTCTTCCTCGGCGCGTTCGCAGTGGCGGATGACATTTTCGGTCATGACGATGCCGGCGTCCACGAGCACGCCGATGGAGATGGCGATGCCGGTGAGCGACATGATGTTCGACGGGATGCCGAACTCTTTCATCAGGACGAACGCGATCAGGATCGAGGCGGGCAGGGGCAGCGTGACGATGAGGATGCTGCGGAAGTGGAAGAGGAAGAGGATGTGCGCGAGCGTGACCAAGATGATCTCTTCCGTGAGCGCGTGCTTGAGCGTGTCGATGGCGCGGGAGATGAGGTCGCTGCGGTCGTAGAACGACTCGACGGTCACGCCTTTCGGCAGGCCAGGGGCGAGGGCGGCGATGCGGG
>JAHFTG010000041.1 GCA_023269455.1 Opitutaceae bacterium
TTTCAACTGCTCGATCGACTCCATCGATTACAAGGGCAAGCCGCGCCGTTTCATGCGCGACGACCATGTATTCGACCATCCGCTTTCGGTCGCGGAGGTCATCAGTCATTCCAGCAACGTCGGTGCGGCCCAGCTCGGCATGCTCCTCGGAGAAGACGGCGTCTATCGTTATGCGCATGCCTTCGGTTTCGGTGAGAAGAGCGGTTTCCCTTTTGGTGGCGAAGTCTCCGGTTTCCTCAACACGCCGGACAAATGGAGCGGCGTGGACATCACGCGTATCCCCGCCGGTTACAGTATTTCCGCGACGCCGATCCAGATTCACTACGCGATGGCGGCCATCGCCAGCGGAGGCGTGCTGATGCGCCCGCAGATCATCCGCCAGGTGCGGGATGCGTCGGGCGAAGTGGTTTACAACTTTACCGGCTCCGTCCGCCGTCACGTCGTGACGACGCGCACCGCCGAGCAGATGGCGCGGATGCTCGAAGGCGTCGCCTCGCCGGAAGGCACCGCGCCGATGGCGGCGATTCCGAATTTCGAGGTGGCGGGCAAAACCGGCACCGCGCAGAAGCTCATCAACGGCCGCTACTCGGAGCATAATCACGTGGGCTCGTTTGTGGGTTTTTTCCCGGCGAGCCGGCCGCGTGTAGTTATCTCCGTGATCGTCGATGATGCCAAGGTTCCCGGCGGCCGCATCGCTTACGGCGCCACTGTGGCCGCGCCCAGTTTCAAGCGCATCGGCGAACAGTTGATTCAATACATGGACATCAAGCCCGTGCTCGAACCGGGAAGCAATTTGCTGGTCATGGATGGAGGTCGTCGATGATCGGCTACCTCACTCAAAATCATGCCCTCATCAACGCCTTCCAACCACGTGCCGAAGGGCGCGTGCGTCGCTCGGACCCTGTAAGTCAGCGTGTTTTTAAAATGGCCCCCAAATTATCCGATTATCTTAACGCAGACGAGGTGATCGCGGTGAAGGGCACCTTCGACCAGCCGATCTCCGGCATCGTCATGGACAGCCGCCGCGTCGTCCCGGGCGTGCTCTTCTTCGCGCTGCCCGGCCTGCGCAGCGACGGCTCCGCGTTCATCGACGAGGCGATCAATCGCGGTGCGGTGGCCATCGTCACCCAGAAGCTTCCGTCGCACGTTCCTTCCAAGGTCACGTTCCTTCAGGTGGCCGACGCTCGCGCGACGCTCGCCCGCGTGGCCCAGCGGTTCTACAAATTTCCCGACCGCGACATGCAGGTCGTCGGTGTCACCGGCACCAACGGCAAGACCACCGTCACGCATCTCATCAAGCATTTCCTCAACGGCGACCAGCGCGTCGGCCTGCTCGGCACCATCAACTACGATCTCGGCGCGCGCACGGTGCCTTCGTTCAAGACCACGCCCGAGTCCCTCGACATCTTCGGCATGCTCGCGCAGATGCGCGACGCCGGTTGCCGCCAGGCGGTCATGGAAGTGAGTTCGCACGGCATCGACCAGCAGCGCGTGCTCGGCCTCCAATTCGGTGCGGCCGTCTTCACCAACCTGACGCGCGACCATCTCGATTATCACAAGACGCTCGAAACCTACTTCGAGGTGAAGACACGCCTCTTCACGGGCAACACCGGTTCGGAACCGAAAGTCGCGATCGTCAACCACGACGACGCCTACGGCCGCGACCTCGTCGCCAAGATCGGGCGTGAGGCGCCGTCTGTCCGCGTGGTCACTTACGGCGAGCAGGCCGGGGCCGACGTGCGCGCGGAAGACGTTTCGCTCAATTTCAAAAATACCACGTTCAAGCTCGTCTGGCCGCAAGGCGAGATGCTCGTCGATTCGCCGATGATCGGGCGCTACAACGTGAGCAACCTGCTTGCCGCCGTGGCCACCGCGTGGGCCTTGGGTCGCGATCCGCAGGTGTTCCTCGCGAAGCTCCGTGCGTTCAAGGGCGTGCCGGGCCGCATGGAACGCATCGAAGAAGGCCAGGCGTTCAACGTGCTCGTTGATTACGCGCACACCGACGACGCGTTGAGCAACGCGCTCGGCATGCTCCGCGCGATCACACCGGGTCGTCTGCTCGTGGTCTTCGGCTGCGGCGGCAACCGTGACCGCACCAAACGTCCGCTCATGGTGAAGGCCGTGCAGGAGTTCGCCGACTTCGCGCTCGCCACCGCCGACAACCCTCGCAACGAGGCGCTCACGCAAATTTTCAATGACATGCAGGAAGGCGTCACCGCGCCGCTCAGGATCACGTGGATCGAGGATCGCCGCCGCGCCATCAGCCTCGCGCTCGACATGGCCAAGCCCGGCGACTGTCTGCTCATCGCGGGCAAAGGCCACGAGACGTATCAAGAGTTTGCCGACACCGTCAGCCCGTTCGACGACCGCCAGGTCGTCCGCGAGCTGATCGACATCAAGAAAATCGCCAAGGGATGACCCGACGTGCCTGTCTTTTCACCAGAATCCCTCGCCGCCTGGACGTCCGGTAAATGGACAGTTGTTCCGACCGTGCCGTTGACCGGCTTCACAATGGACACGCGCCAGATTCGCGCGGGGCAGGTCTTCGTCGCGCTCAAGACCGACAAGCGCGACGGACACGATTTCTTGGCCGTCGCCCAGACGGCTGGCGCCGGTGCCGCACTTGTAGCTAAGGCCGATCCGTCGCTCGCGTTTCCGCAGCTCGTGGTCGCCGATCCGTTGACCGCTTTTCAAGCCATCGCGCGTGAACATCGGCGCACGTTTCGCGGTCCGGTCGTCGGCGTGTCCGGCAGCGCGGGCAAGACTTCGACCAAGAACTTGCTCTCACTTTTGCTCGGCGATGAAGTGGGCGGGGTGCTCGCGACGGAGGGAAATCTTAACAACCACCTCGGCGTGCCGCTCACGCTCACGCGGCTCGATCCGGCGCGGCACGCGTTTGCCGTGATCGAGGCTGGCATCAGTGGCCCTGGTGAAATGGCCCCGCTCGCGGCTATGATCGAACCGGATCTCACGATCAACACGCTGGTCGCGCCCGCCCACGTCGAGGCGCTCGGTTCGCTCGAAGGCGTCGCCCGCGAAAAGGCTGTGCTGCCCGCCGCCGTGCGCGCGGGTGGCGTGGCGATTTTTCCGGAGCAGAGCCGGCAGTTTGCGGCGTTCCGTGAACTGAATGTCCATACGCTCGTGATCGAGTCCGCCGACGTGTTGCGCCCGGCCAAGCCACCCACGGACAAAGTCTATTTCACGGTCACGCATCGCGACGACGAGACGGCGCTTGCCATCGCCTACGGCATGTCGCCGCCGCTCGTGTTCACGTTGCGCCGCGTATCGGCGGGCATGGCGCAAAACGCGGTGCTCGCGGTGTGCGCCGCGCTGCGACTCGGCGTGAGCCCCGAGGTGGTGCAGGCGCGTCTCGCAGGCTGGCAGGCCGCGAAGCTGCGCGGAGAACTGCGACGCGAAGACGGGCGCCTGCTTTACCTGGATTGCTACAACGCGAATCCGGCCGCGATGGGCGATGCGCTGGACGCGTTTTATGCGGTGGCCTCCGAAAGCGAACCGCGCCTGCTGGTCATCGGTTGCATGGGCGAACTCGGACCGGAGTCGGCGATGTATCACCGCGCGCTGGGCCGGGCGATTCACCTGCGCGCTGGCGATTATCTTATGGTGATCGGTGACGATGCGGCCGCCGTGCGCCAAGGCGTCCTCGAGCGTGGGCTCTCGGCGTCGCAAGTCGAAATCGTTGCAACGCTGGAACCCGTGAAGGCGCGGCTGGCCGGATTTCGCGGGGCGGTCTTCATCAAGGGCAGCCGGCGTTACCAACTGGAAACCATTCTACAAGGGGAGGACGCGCTCGCGGCGCACTGATTTCCGATGCTCAGGTATCTCGCCAACTACGAGGATTTCTGGGGGCCGTTGCGCCTGCTGAACTTCATCACGCTGCGCACGCTGATGGCGGCGGGCACAGCCACGCTCATCGGTTTCATCATCGGCCCGTGGCTCATCCACAAGCTGCGCAAGCTCAAGTTCGGCCAGCACTACGACGACGATCGCACCGGCGATCTCGCGCAGAAATTCGACAAGAAAAACACGCCCACGATGGGCGGCCTGCTCATCTTTTTTTCGGTGTTTGTCAGCACGGTGCTTTGGGCGACGCCGAATGTCTGGGTCGTGGTCGCACTCTTCGTTTACACCGCGCTGACCGGCGTGGGCTTCCGCGATGATTATCTGAAAGTCGTGAAGAAAAACCGCGATGGCATCTCGTCCCGCGAAAAGCTGATGTGGCAGACGCTCATCACCGTCATTGCGCTGACCGCGCTCGTGCTGCATCCGCTGAGCGCCCAAAAAATCCGCGAGCTGTGGGTGCCCTTTCTTAAATATCCGGTGCTCGCGGCGATGCCGGTGGCCGCGCTTTTCGTGCTGATGTTTTTTTGGGTCGTCGGGTTTAGCAATGCGATCAACCTCACCGACGGCCTCGACGGTCTCGCCATCGGCTGCACGATCACCGTGGCGCTGGTTTACGGATTGATGGCGTATGCGGCGGGCAACTCAAAGATCGCCGATTATCTGCTCATCAGCCACGTGCCCGGCACCGGCGAACTCGCGGTGATTTGCGGCGCGTTGGTAGGCGCGGGCATGGCTTTTCTTTGGTATAATTCTTATCCGGCTGAACTCTTCATGGGTGATACCGGTTCGCTCGCGCTTGGCGGCTTGATCGGCATGATCGCCTTCATGGTGCAGCAGCCGTTCACGTTGGTGATCGTGGGTGGGGTTTTCGTGGTGGAGGCGGTTTCGGTCATCATCCAGGTGAGCTTTTTCAAATATACGCGGCGGCGTTACGGCGAGGGGCGCCGGTTCTTCCGCATGGCGCCGATTCACCATCATTTCCAAAAACAGGGCTGGCCTGAAACCAAGGTCGTGATGCGCTTTTGGATCATCTCCCTCATGTGCGCACTCGCCGGTCTCGGCACGTTGAAACTCCGCTGATGTCACTCGTCATCCCAGAATTTATCCAACCACTGCTCGCGCAGCCTGTCGCCATTTTTGGCGGCGGGGTGAGCGGCCGCGCGGTGCTGGCCCTGGTCGAAGCGCTCGGCGGTCAAGGCGTGATCTTCGACGAGAAAGCACTCGGCGGGGCGCGCGCGGAATTTCGCGGCGCAGTCGTGCAAACGCACCGGCTGGTGGTGTTCTCGCCGGGCTTTTCGCCCACGCATCCGTGGATCGGGGCGGCGCGGGCTTCGGGCGCGGTGTGTCTGGCGGAATTGGATTTCGCCTCGCTGTTCTGGCGCGGCTCGCTGATCGCGATCACGGGCACCAACGGCAAGACGACGCTGACCGAGTTCCTCACCCATGCGTTGCGGTCCATCGGCCGCGATGCGCATGCGACCGGCAACATCGGGCACTCGTTTGCCCAACTCGTCGTCGAGTCCGATGGCGGGGCGCCTGATTCGATGGCGGTGTGCGAGGTGAGTTCATTCCAAGCGGAGATGCTGCGGTATTTCCGGGCGGACGCCGCGTTGTGGACGAATTTTGCGGAGGATCACCTAGAGAGACATGGTGAGATGGAGGCGTATTTCCTGGCGAAGTGGCGGCTGTTTGAACGCACGGTGGGCGGGCATGTTTTTGCCGGAACGAGCACCCAGCACTATGCGCATATTTTTGGGCAGACGCTGCCTGCCGAAGCGTTGGTCGCGACGGAAGATCAGCCGGCCGATGTGCTCCTGCGCGGGACGGTTTTCGCGCATTATCCGCAACGGGAAAATTTCCTGCTCGCCGCCGCCTGGTGGCGCGGCGCGGGGCTGCGTGAGAACGCGCTTTACGCCGCCGCCGCATCGTTCCGCCTGGGCGCGCACCGGCTGGCCCGCGTGGGCGAGTGCGGCGGCGTGACTTACTGGAACGATTCGAAGGCGACCAATTTCCATGCGGTCGAGGCGGCGGTGGCGGGATTCCCCGCGCCGGTTATCTTGATCGCGGGCGGCAAATCCAAGGGCGGCGACGTGGCGGCTTTCGTGCGCCGCATCGCTCCGCACGTTAAGCATGTGTTTGTGATCGGCGAAACGCGCAGCGTGCTGGCGATGCTGTGCGGAGCTTCGCAGGTTCCCCACACGGTGTGCGCGGATCTGGCGGAGGCCGTCGGGCTCGCCGCCAGGACGGCCGTGACCGGTGATAACGTTTTGCTCAGCCCGGGCTTCGCGAGCTTCGACCAGTTCCGTAACTACGAAGACCGGGGCACCCAGTTCATCACGCTCGTTAATAATCTGGGCGGAGTGCTCGTTTAAGTTGGCCAAATTTTTCGTTTCTAAAAAAAATCTACTTATGAAAATCCTCAAGATATTCGGTGTGGTTGTCGCGGTTCATGCCGCTGTGTTCATGTTCATCTTTGCCATTCCGGGCTGCCGCTCCACGGGCAAACAAAAGACCGTGCCCGTCGCGAGCACCGACGCGGCTTCGCCGGTGGCCGCCGCCGGTGGCGACGCGACCGCTCCGGTCTCGCCGGTCGCCGCCAGTGAGGGCACCAGCGCTCCGGCCCAGGTGCTTTTCAGTCCCACGCGTCCGGGCACGCCTGAGGCTTCCGCCCTCGAGGCGCAGCCGCCCGCCGATGTGCAGCCCGTGAAAGGCTACACCGTGGTCAAGGGCGACACGCTCTCCTCCATCGCCAAGAAAAACGGGACGACCGTGAAGGCGCTCACCGCCGCCAATAATCTTAAAGTGACCAGCTCGCTGCGCCTCGGGCAGAAGCTCATCATTCCCGGCAAGGCTTCGGTTTCGGAATCCGCGTCCGCTCCCGCAGTCGGCGGCGGTTCTGCGGAGACGCTGGCTTACACGGTGAAATCGGGTGACACGTTGAGTTCGATTGCCCGTCACGCCGGCAGCACCAAGGCCGCGATCAAAACGCTGAACAAGCTCAAGTCCGATGTCGTGCGTCCCGGTCAGGTGCTCATGCTTCCCGCCGGTGGCGCAGCCGCCCCGTCGGCGACGGTTTCTGAAACCGCCGCGCCCGCCGCCGCCAGCGGCGCCTCCCTCACGCACGTCGTGAAAACGGGTGACACGCTCGGCAGCATCGCTCGCAAGTATCAGGTGAAAGTCGGCGACATCGCCGCCGCCAACAACATCGCCGATCCGACCAAGGTCCGCGTCGGCCAGAAGTTGAAGATTCCCGGTTGGCAGTCTCCCGCCACGGCAAAGGCGCCGGCTGCGCCCGCCGCGAGTGTGTCCGCGTTCACGCCTGCTCCGGCGGCGGACGCTTCGCCGGTGGCTCCTGCCGCCGAGTCGCCGCTCTTCTCGGCTCCATCGACGGATAACTCCGCCTCGCCGGTCGCGCCTGCTGCGGATGCGTCCAGCGCGCCCGTTATCAAGATCGACGATTCCGGCGCTCCCAAAATGAACTGAGGCGTTTCTTCGCGTGATCGCCTGAGCAGTTTTAACCCTCACTTAATTTCGCACCGGAAATCGCCCTGATGCCCCCAGACGCATTCGCGCCAGACCCTGTTCGCGGCCGCTTGATCATCAATCCGGCTGCGATCATCGTCGTCTGCGCCATCGGACTCGCCGCCTTGGGCATCACGATTCTCTTCAGCGCGACCGTTTCGTTTCAGCAGGGACCTTATTCGTATCTTAATAAACAGATCATCGGCCTGGTGCTGGCGGTGGGGACGGCGTTTGTGGTCAGTCGGGTGAATCTCGAAAACGCGCGCCGCCATGTATGGATCGTGGGCGGCATGTCGGTGCTGGCGCTGATGCTCGTGCTGGTGCCGCACCTCGGCATTTCGGTGAAGGGGAGTCGCCGTTGGTTGGGCTTCGGACCGATTCGTGTGCAGGTTTCGGAGTTCGCCAAGATCGCGATGGTGTTCTGCTTGGCGCATTATCTGGCGATCAACCAGACACGGATCGGGGATTTTAAGCGCGGGTATGTTTTCCCGCTTATGTTGATCGGCGGTTTTGCCGGGCTGATCATTTTGGAACCCGATTTCGGCACGGCGGCGCTCACGCTCGTGGTGGGCTTGGTGCTGTTGTTTTTGGCGGGAGCGAAGTGGCGCTATATCTTGCCGACGGTTGCAGTGGCGGCCGTGGGCTTTGCAGTGATGGTCATCCACAATCCCAATCGGCTGCGCCGCTTCACGGCGTTTATGGATGTCGAGGGCAACAAGGATGCGGGCACGTATCAGCTTTACCAGTCGTTGTCCGCGTTTGCGGTTGGCGGCACCGACGGGGCGGGGCTCGGGCAAGGTCGGCAGCAGCTTCATTTTTTGCCGGAGGCGCATACGGATTTTATTTTTGCGGTGATCGGCGAGGAGCTCGGGATGTGGGTGACGCTCGGCGTCGTCGCGATCTTCGCGGTCATGTTTATCGCGGGGGTGATTCATCTCCGGCGCGCGCCGAATCTCTTCCAGTTTCTCCTCGTGACGGGGAGCATTCTGCTGATCTGCCTTCAGGCCATCATCAACCTCGGCGTCGTTACGGGAATCTTGCCGACGAAGGGCATGTCGCTGCCGTTTATCAGCGCGGGGTTGTCGAATCTGCTGCTCATGGGTGTGCTGGTCGGCATCATCGTCAACACGCAGCGCGCATGGACCCGGCCGGGCCTTGATTCGGGGCGGCGCACGATGAAGGAGTTGTCCTCATGAGCACTTACCTTATCTCGTGCGGCGGGACGGGCGGGCATCTTTCGCCGGGCATCGCGCTGGCGGAGGGACTCGCGGCGCGCGGGCACTCGGCGGTTCTCCTCATCAGCCACAAACGAGTCGATGCGCGCCTCGTAGAAAAATATCCGCATCTGCGCTTTGAGCGCATTCCGGGCGCGCCGTTCACGTTCAAGCCGGTCGGGTTGTTGCGTTTCATCGTTTCGCAGACGCGCGGCTTTTTTTTTAGTTTGAAGCTGGTCCGCGCGTTGCGGCCGGCGGGGATCGTCGGTTTTGGCGGATTCACCACGGCGGCGATCATCGTGGCGGGAAAACTGTGCGGCGTGCCGGTGGCGTTGCACGAGGCCAACCGTGTTCCCGGGCGCGCGATCCGGCTGCTCGGGCGGCTGGCGCGGCGGGTTTATCTGCCGCCGGGAGTGATGATGGCCGGGGTTAGCAAGACGAAGATCCGCCATGCCGGCCTGCCGGTGCGGAAGGAAATTTCCCGCCAGTCGCAGGTGGAGGCGAGGGTGCGCCTGGGGCTCGATCCGCAGCAGAAGGTGCTGGCGATTTTCGGCGGAAGCCAGGGCGCCACGGTGCTCAACGAGTGGGCGCGCCGCGAACTGCCCTTGCTCGCGACGGGAGGCGTGCAGCTTTACTGCGTGACCGGGCTGGGGAAGGGCGCGCCGGAGGTGCTGACTTTGAAATCGCAGACGGGCGTGCCGGTGAAGGCGGTGTTCATGGCGTTCTGCGATCAGGTGGCCGATTTGCTGTCGGCTTCCGATCTCGTGGTGGCCCGCGCCGGCGCAGGCTCCATCGCCGAGCTGATTCGTTGCGGCACGCCGTCGGTCGTCGTGCCGTATCCGCACGCGGCGGACAACCATCAGCAGGCGAACGCGGCTTACTTTGCGCAAGAAGGCGGAGGCGTGGTGGTCGAGCAAAGCGATATGCCGGGGCTGAGTCGCACGGTGATCGATCTGATTTTCAACGAAGGCAGGTTGCAGGAACTGCGTCGAAATCTCGAATGTCTGGATCGGGCGAATCCGCTCGATCTCATCCTGGCTGACCTTGAGGTCCTGACGTTGCCGACGGCGGTCCCCGGGAAAACGGAGTCCACCGCCGCATGAGCGCCGCTCAACCGCCAAAGCTCTTTGGGAAAACCGTGACCGCTCTGCATTGCGTGGGGGTCGGTGGCATGGGCTTGGGGCCGCTGGCGGTCTATCTGGCGGGACGCGGATTCGTCGTGAGCGGCGAAGATGACGCGATGACAGAGCCGATGCGCGCGCAACTGGTCGCGGCTGGCGTGACGATCACGCCATTAGGCGGCGTGCCTGCGGCGGCCGAGCTGGTGGTGTGTTCATCGGCCATCGCTCCGTTGCATCCGGCGGCGGTCGCGGCGAAGGAACGCGGGTTGCAGGTCGTGCGTCGGGGCGAGTTGCTCGCCGAGGCCACGCGTGATCGGAAGCTCGTCGCGATCTGCGGGTCGCATGGCAAGACGAGCACCACGGCGATGTTGGTGACGGCGTTGCGCGCGGCGGGTTTTCCCGCCGGGTATGTGCTTGGTGGACTTTTCAATGACGAGGCGATGCCGCCAGCCAGCGCGGGTTCCAACGACTGGGTCGTGGCGGAGATCGACGAGAGTGACGGGACTATCCGGTATTTTTCGCCGGAGATCACGGTGGCGGTGAATCTCGATTGGGATCATCCCGACCACTACCGGAATCAGGCCGACCTTGAGGCGGAATTTGGCGCGCTTTTCGGACGCACGCGGCAGGCGGTGCTTGTGAATGAGACGTGCGGGCTTTCGGCGCGCGTGGTTGCAGGGACGAAAGGCGAGGCGACGGGGGCACGTCTTACATTTGGACGCTCGGGCGATTACAGGGCGGAAGTTGTTCATGATCGCGATGGGCGGATCGAACTCGCGCTCGGCGGGCGCTTCCCGGACGGAAACGCAGAGGTGCGGGCGATGGGTGAGTTTAACGCAGCCAACGCGACTGCCGCGTTCGCCGCCGCGCAACTGATGGGTGTGACGAGGCCATTTGGAAAACTTTTGGCGGCTTATCCGGGCGTGCGACGGCGGCAGGCGGTGCTGCACGCGACGCCGGGGCTGACGGTGATCGAGGATTACGCGCATCATCCGGCGGAAATCCGCGCGCTGCTGGGCAGTCTGCGACAACGCACGGACGGACGAGTGGTGGTGGTTTTTCAACCACACCGGTTCAGTCGCACGGCGCAGTTCAAGGTGGAGTTCGCGGCGGCGCTGGCGCCGGGGGACGCGGTTTATCTGCTCGATGTTTACGGGGCGGGTGAGGCACCGCTGGCGGGCGGCACGACAGATGATGTTTACGTTGAACTCGCGCGTATCGCGCCGGCGCTGACGGTGGTTTATCGTGCGGGCGACGGCGCTGGCGTGCTGCGCACGCTGGCGGAGGATCGCCGCGCGGGCGATCTGGTGGCGTTCGTCGGGGCGGGTGACATCGACGGGATGGCGCGTGAGTGGTTGCAGTTGGTCGCACCGGCGCGGGACTGGGATCGTGCGGCGGAGGCGTTGCGCGGTGCGGTGTCGGCGGCGACGAAGGTGAAGCGCGAGGAATCGCTCGCGAAGAAAACGACCATCGGGATCGGCGGGGCGGCGCGGATTTATGCGGAGCCGGCGAGCGTGAAAGATTTGCAGGCGTTGGTGCGGGCGGCGAAGTCGCTCGCGTTGCCCGTGATCACGCTCGGGCGCGGCTCAAATCTCATCGTGCCTGACGAGGGCGTGGATGCCTTGGTCGTCAGCTTGCGGCAACCTGCGTGGGAGATTTTCGAGCCCAGGGGCGCGGGTCGCGTGTGGGTGGGCGCGGGATTGCGGTTGAAGAATCTTTGCGGGCTGGCGGCGAAGGCCGGGTTGACGGGTTTTGAATTTCTCGAAGGGATTCCGGGTAACGTGGGCGGGGCGTTGCGCATGAACGCCGGAGCGATGGGCGGGTGGATGTTCGACGTGGTCGAAGAGGTGCAGGCCATGACGTTCGAGGGCGAGATCCGCACGTTCAAGAAGGCTGAGATGCACGTGGACTACCGGCACTGCGCGGAGTTGCACGAGGCGATCGCGCTGGGCGCGTTGTTGCGGCCCGCGTCGCAAGCCGAGGCGGGCGAGATCGCGCGGCAGATCGACGCCTACAAGGAGAAGCGCCAGAAATCGCAGCCGCGTGAGCCGAGCGCGGGGTGTATTTTCAAGAACCCGACGGGGGATTCGGCAGGGCGTCTGATCGATGCGAGCGGGCTTAAGGGTGAGCGGGTGGGGGATGCGGAGGTGTCGGGCGTGCATGCGAACTTTATTGTCAATCGGGGTGATGCTTCGGCGGCGGATGTGATCGCGCTCGTGCGCCGCGTGCGTGCGCGGGTGGCGCAGGTGCAGGGCGTGCAGCTTGAGCCGGAGGTGCTGCTTTACGGGAAAAACTGGAAGGATGTTTTATGATTATGAATGAACCTATCATCGCGGTTCTTTGCGGAGGCACTTCGTCCGAACGCGAAGTCTCACTCGGCTCCGGCCGGGCCTCGGCCATCGCGCTCGCGCGAAGTTATCCGACGCAGATTTTTGAAATTGGCGCGGACGCGCTTCCGACCGGGCTCGATCCGGCGC
>JAHFTG010000239.1 GCA_023269455.1 Opitutaceae bacterium
CTGGCGGCGGAATGTGGTGGTCTGTGGCAAACCTGACTTCGTTTTTCCCAAGCTAAAGCTGGCCGTCTTTGTGGACGGATGTTTCTGGCACGGGTGTCCGATCCACGCCACGCAGCCCAAGACCAACGCGAAGTTCTGGCGCGAGAAGATCGCCCGCAACCAAGCCCGCGACCGGCTCGTCACCCGCACCCTCCGCCGCGCCGGCTGGAGCGTGTTGCGCATCTGGGAACATGAGCTGATGCGGAAGCATGAGCGTCGGTTGCTGGCCCGGCTTCGACGGGCGGGGGTGGCGGACTGAGGACCGGAAGCGTCCGGATTGTTACTCGCTCTTCGGACTGCCGCTTTCGTCCAAGCGTTTTTTGAGATGATCCGGGTGGCGTCGCTCATGGACCAGTCCGAGGACATACAAAACTTCGGCGTCGATCTGGTAATAGAGCAGGTAGGGGAAAGGCTGGCAGTGGCGGCAGGGATAACCGTGCGGCCCTACGTGGTCGCCTCCTTCCCACCGGATAATCGTGCGAACGGCCGCCTTCACGCGGTCGGTGAAATCCAGACCCAAGCGCGGAGAAATTTCCGAGTAACGCTTGGTGGCGGTTTTCAGATCCTGTTTAAACAGGGAGCTGAAAATAACCTTCATGCCGACTCATCAAAAACCGCTTCAAAACTCAGGCCGGCATCCGTGCCGGAGCGCAGTCGGGCAAGGCGGGCGTCTAGGTCTTGGCGGATTGCCGCGTCTGATCGTTCATCACCGGAGACGCTTTCCATGAGCAGTCGAGCCAAGGCTGAACGCTCCGCGGCGGGCAGGGCCAGCGCTTCTTCGGCCAGATAAACACTCGTGAGAGCCATGCATTCAGCATGCAGGCGCAGGGCGATTAGGCAAGGCGGCGAATGGGGCTCGTGGCGTGCATTGCGGGCGGAGCTGAAACGAAAGGAGAAAGAGAACAAGAAAGATGTTTTTCCAACGAATGCAGCGGGTTACTTGCGCACGAGCGTGCGGAGGAGGATCCAGCCGGCGAGGGTGCAGCCGGCGATGCCTGCGGTCATGGGGACGAGGGTGCCGTTGTGGAACACGCCGACCATCGCGCCCGAGGCGGCGCCAATCACGAATTGCAGCGTGCCGAGCAGGGCCGAGGCGCTCCCGGCGGATTCGCCGAAGGGGGCCATGACGAGCGCCGCGATGTTGGGGAAGATCACGCCGGCGCAGGCGAGCATAAGGAAGAGCAGGCCGATCATCGCGGGGAGTCCGCCGAAGCCGGTGATGCCCACGCCGAGGAGCGCGAGGCCTATGATGGCGGCGATGAGGAACGTCACCGAGAGCACCTGCCACGAGGTGTAGCGGTTGAGGAGGAAGCGGCTGATCTGCGAGGCGGCGATGAGGCCCACGGCGTTGAAGCCGAAGACGCAGGCGTATTGCTGCGGGGTGAGCTTGAAGAGCTCTATAAAAACGAACGAGGAACCGGAGAGGTAGCAGAAGATCGCGCCCAGCATGAAGCTGGCGGCGAGGGCGGGACCGAGGAAGCGGCGGTCGGCGAGGAGCTTGGCGTAGGTGCGGAGGGCGAGACCCACGCCGCCGGTGGAGCGGGCGGCCTTGGGGAGGGATTCGGGGAGGCCCCACGCGATGGTGGCGGTGCAGAGCACGCCGATGCCGGCGAGCACCCAGAAGATCCCGCGCCAGCCGGTCCAGCCGAGCATTTGTCCGCCGAGGGTGGGGGCGAGGATGGGCGACACGCCGAGGATGAGCATGAGCAGCGCATACATGCGGGCGGATTCCTTTTCGTTGAAGAAATCGCGCACGACGGCGCGGGGAATCACCATGCTGGCCGAGCCGCCGAGCGCCATGAGCAGGCGCCAGAGGAGGAGGCTTTTCATGGAGGTGGCGTAGGCGCAGCCGATGGAGGCGACCACGAAGATGCCCATGCCGATGAGGAGCGGGCCGCGCCGACCGTAGCGGTCAACGATGGGTCCGTAGAACGCCTGGCCGACGGCGATGCCGATCATGAAGACGGACAACGTGAGCTGGATGGCGCCGAGATCCACGCCGAGATCGCGGGCGATCCACGGGAGGGCGGGCAGATACATGTCGATCGCGAGCGGTCCGAGGGCGGTGAGTGCGCCAAGGACGAGCACGAGAATGCGCATCGAAGGGATGGCGGGGGCGCCGGCGCGCGGAGAGGAGTCTGCAAGGGCGGAACTGGACATGAAAACGGACCAGTGAGCGCGTCGGCGGGCGCGGCGCAACTCGCGTGTGCGGAAAAACGCGGGGAGGGACGGCAGACGGGAAGGCGCGGAGGTTCGGAGGATTTTAACCACTAATGAAATCCGCCAATGGGCGGATTTTCTGGGAGCGGTTCCGGCCAATGGCCTCCACGGTTAAGCGGAGGGGCGGCTGATGCCGCCGGGGGCTCAAGCCTGGTTATCTGCGCACATTTGCGTAATCCGTGGTCAATTGATGGTTGGTGGGGTCACAACGGCTGGGAGCCGAGGGTGCCGTGGAGGCTGGCGCGGTAGGCCGGGCTTTGCACGCGGGTGAGTTCTTCCTTGGTGTGGGCGAGGCGGGGTTTTAACGCCATGCGGGTGACGACGTCTTTGTAAACGGGCTCGTCGAGGATGGCCTCCAGGGTCTTGACGTGGTGTTCCCAGAGGGAGATCTCGCTTTTCTGCTTCGCGTCGAGGCGTTCGCGATACCACGTGCTGCCGAGCATGGCTTCGCGGGTGAAGAGGGCGCGGACTTCGGGGGCGTCGAGGCCGTGGCCTTCGTATTCGCCTTTGGCCATGATGGTGAGGAGGGCGCGGAGCGGCGGGCAGGCGTAGTGGATGCCGCCGTCGGCAAAATAACTTTCGGCGACGCGTTTGTGGGTCGTCACCATGGTGTCCATGCCTTCGGCAAAGATGGCCATGTCCTGCAACTCGGGGCGGAGCATTTCGTCGGTGAAGACGACGTGCGGGTGGGTGAACACGCGGGCGAAGTAGATGCGGACGAAGCGCGAGGTGATGCGGTAGCCGAGGCGGCTGGAGAGCACGGGTTTGCCGTCGTGATCGAGGTCGGTGCAGCGTTCGAGGCAGCCTTGTTCAAGCAGCGCCTTGGCGGAGCGTTCGGCGGCGGTCATGCGCGAGAACACTTCGGGGATGAGGAGCGAGACGTCGTGATCGACGCGGACTTTCGGGCCGACGCAGCCGGCGGCGGAGACGAAGACGTCGTGGCCGGTGAGGATGAGGCCGACGAGGGTGGCGTTGAGGTCGATGACGGGCGGGAGGGCGTTGAAGGGGCCTTTGGTGAGCGCGCCTTCGGAGCCGGCGCCGGTGGTGGAGGGCGACTTGCCGGTCATGGAGCTGATGAACTCCATGAAGAGCTCGGGCAGTTCCAGATAGTGGATGGGGTTGAACACGCAGAGCGGGCGGACGCCGGGCTCGGGCGGGTTGTTGCGGCGGCCGGGGACAACGATGTCCACGGGGGTGTGCAGCGGGGCGCCGGGCGCGAGGCGGCGGTGGAGGCGCTGGCCGAGGGCGGCGAGGGCGGTGGCGCGGGGGTTGGCGACGTCGGGGCGGACTTGGAGGTAGCGCGGGTTTTTGGTGGGTTTGCCGTCCACGATGCGCGGGTGGGCGCTGGACACGAAGTAGGCGGGCGGGGTGCCCGAGGCGGAGGCGCGGATGAGCCGCTGCATGGGCTCGGTGTAGGCGGAGAAGCCGACGGCGTCTTCGATGAGGGCGCGGGCGTCGGCGGCGGTGAGCGGCTCGTAGTTCGAGATGAAGGTGCCGGGGGCGGCCATGTCGGCCTCGGCTTGTTTGTCGTAGCCGCGATGGATGGCGTCGTCGGGACGCTGAAAGAGGAGGGCTTCGCAGTTTTCGACGAATTTCAGGGACGGCGAAGCCGTCCCGGTTGAGGGTTGAGAGTTGAGGGTTGAGAGACCGGTGAGGGCGGAGGCGGGGGCGACGACGCTGGCGGTGATGTCGTCTTCGCGCTGGACTTTGGCGGCGGGGTGGAAGTCGTGGCGGAGGCCGAAGACGCGCCAGGAGCCGTCTTCTTCGTAGCCGACGCGGAGGGTATTCACGATGAGCTTGCGGCCTTCGAGTTTCAGCTCGTTGCCGGGGGAG
>JAHFTG010000042.1 GCA_023269455.1 Opitutaceae bacterium
AGTTGGGCGGCGCCGCCGATTTCCTCCAGGGTCTCGTCGAGCAAAACCTCCCCGGCATCAAGGCCCGCACCGTCAAGCTCGGCATGGCCCAGCGCGCCGCTGTTCACGCCGGCTCCAAGACCGACGCCGACGAGGCTTTCCTCGCCGGTCAGGCCGCCGTCAAGGCCGCCATCGCCGGTGAGACCGACAAGATGGTCACCCTCCTCCGCGGCGACCAGGACCACTACACTGTCGAGACCGGCCTCGCCCCCCTGAGCGACATCGCCAACGGCGTGAAGAAACTCCCCCGCGAGTGGATCAACGAAGACGGTGTCAGCATGAACCACCAGTTCCTCCGCTACGCCCAGCCGTTGATTCAGGGCGAAACCGTCGTCCCCTACGACAACGGCCTGCCTGTCTTCGCCAAGCTGGAGAAAGCCCGCATCGACAAACAGCTCCCCGCCTACGAGCTCTGATCAGCGACCCAGATCCCGTAGCAAAGATTCATCAACATCTTCAAAAGCCGGTCGCCATTCGCGACCGGCTTTTTTTGCGCCTGTATTCTCCGTCTCGTCCGCGCCATGTCTTCTCTTTCGCCCCCATCTCTCACCACACGCAGCACTTTTGCCGCCCTCGGCGCGTATCTTTGCTGGGGACTGTTCCCGCTGTTCTGGAAGCATCTCGCCGGCATCAATGCCCTTGAACTGATCGCACACCGCCACGTCTGGTCACTCGTCACCGTGGCCGTTCTCCTCGCCTGGCTCGGCGGTTGGCGCGACGTCGCCGCGGCCTTCCGCCAACCCGCGCTGATCGGCCGCACCTTCGCGGCCAGCGTGCTCATCACCGGCAACTGGCTCGTCTTCGTGTGGGGCGTCAACGCCGGTCACGTCATCGAGTGTTCGCTGGGGTATTTCCTGTCCCCCCTCGCCAACGTCCTCCTCGGCCGCTTCGTGCTCGGCGAACACCTCTCCACCCGCCAGGCGTGGGCGCTCGCGCTCGCCGCCGCCGGCGTGGCCGTGCTCGTCGTCAAAGTCGGCCACATCCCGTGGATCGCCCTCGGCATCATCTCCACGTGGGGATTCTACAGCCTCCTCAAGAAAAAGACCCCGCTCGCCGCCCTCCCCGGCTTCGCATTGGAAACCATCCTCCTCGCGCCCGTCGCCCTCGGATTTCTGGCGTGGCTGGCCTTCACCGGACGCGGCGCGCTGGGCCACGCCGACACCACGACCACCGTGCTCGTCTTGTCCAGCGGTGTAGTGACCGCTTTGCCACTGCTCATGTTTGCCGAAGCCGCCCGCCACCTGCGCCTCACCACCCTGGGTCTTCTGCAATATCTTGTGCCCACCTGCCAGTTCCTGCTCGGCTGGCTGGTCTATCACGAAACGTTCACGGCGGACCGTGCCTTCTCCTTCGCGCTTATCTGGACCGGTCTCGCGCTCTACGGTTTCGATCTGCTGCGCCGCGCACGACCCGTCACGTAGCGGCAGCGCGCACCGAGATGCGCCTTTACGCGAAACGCAAATCCCCCACGTTCGTCATACACTCAAGGATGCCTCTCTCGTTTTTCCCTTCATGCGCTGGCTGATCCTGACCTCGTCCACCGGCACCGGCCACAACATGCGCGCCGATTCCTTGCGCCAGTGGACCGAGCGCGTTTACGGCGACACCGTCGAGGTTCGCATTCACGCCGTCTTGGAAAACACCCACGCGCTCTACCGCTTCGGGGTCGGCCTCTACAATTTCATCCAGCGCCACGCGCCGATTCTCCACCACGTTTATTTCAACTATCTGGAACTCGCCGCCATGCACCGCCATGCGCGCAAAATCCTCGGCCGCGACACCTACACCGCGCTCATCAAAGAGTGGCGCCCCGACCGCATCATCAGCGTCCACGCCCACACCAACCACGGTTTCTTCGACCTCGCCCGCCTCGCCATCCCCGACCACCCCGTCCGCTGCATCACCTACTGCGGCGAACTCGCCGGCGGCTACGGCCTCAGCCGCCACTGGACCAACCCGCGCGCCGACGGCTTCATCGGCGCGACCCCGGAAATCTGTGCCGCCGCCCGCGCCGTCGGCACGCCCGATGACCGCGTGCTCTTCGGCAGCTTTCTGCTCCGTCCGTCCTTCTACGCCAGCGACGCCGAACTCGAAGCCGCCGCCGCCGCCACGGCTCGCAAACTCGAACTCGACCGCACTGTTTTCACGCTCCTCCTCAGCACCGGTATCGCAGGTGCCAACAACCACCTCGCGATCCTCCGCGAGCTCGCCGCCACGGGGAAAAAACTCCAGGTCATCGTCCTCTGCGCGCACAACACTTCCATCCGCGATCAAGTTGACGGCTTCGCCACCGCGCACCCCACCCTAATCATTCGCACCCTCGGCCACACCGAGCGTATGCCCGCCCTCACCCGACTCGCCTCCGCCCTCGTCGCCCGCCCCGGCACCGGCGCGACCAGCGAAGCCATCCTCCTCGGCACGCCCCTCATCCACAACGGCATTGGCGGCGTCATGCCCCAGGAATTGATCACCGTGCAATACTGCCGCCTCCACACCTGCGCCCTCTTCGCCGCCTCGCCCCGCGAAGTCGCCCGCCAGGTCGTGCGCCTCATGGAGGAGCCCGCCCTCGCCGACACCCTGCGCGCCAATCTCCGCACCGCCCGCCCGCCCGGCCATCCCGAGCACATCGTCCGCTGGATCCACGACCGCCCATGACGGAAGCCTCCCTCAAAGCCGTCCTCTACCTCGAAGCCGTCCTGCCCGCCCTCGCTCACCTCGCGCCGCACGACGAAACCCTGCGCCACGCCGCAGCCGGTCCTCGAGCCTTCGCGGTCTCGCTGACGGTGCGCGGCGGCTCCGTCCGCCGACTGGCCTTTTCCTCCGACGGCACCATCACGACCAACGACACTCCACAACCCGGCGACCTGCGCCTATGGTTTCCTTCCGCCAGCCAGTTTCTCCGCACGATGGACAACCTCCCCGCGCTCGCCCTGCCCATCGGCGGCTGGAATTCGCTCAGTCAGGTCCGCCGCTTCTCCGCCGCCGGCGCGCGCCTGGAAACGCTCCTCAACACCCGCGCCGATTCCCACCTGCGCCTCCACGCCTGGGGCAACCTCCTCGTCGGCGTGGCCGCCGCCTGCGCCTGGCTGCGCCATCATCCCGCCCAACGCGTCGGCCTCGGCGGCACCGGCGTGCTCACGTGCCCCGACTTCCCCGCGCCGATCTGGTTCGACGCCCACGCACTCACCTGGGGCCTCGGCGAACCCGCCGCCCCCGTCACCGTCCGCATCGCCTTCGCGCGCCTCTCCGTCGTCCTCGCCGAACTCGATAACCAACTTGACGCCCCCGCCGCCCTCGGCCTCGGCGACCTCGTCATCACCGGCCTGCAACCACTCGCCGAAAAACTCGGCCTCGTCATGCAGAAGGCCGGCAAACTCCTCAAACCCGCCTGACGCTTTCTCCCCCTTCATCCCGACTATGAAAATCCGCCTGTTTGTTCTTCTGCTGTGCACGCACATCCTTGCCCTTGCATCCCCCGATTTCACGCGCTTCGCCTTCACCTTGGAGGTCAAAGAGGGCAATGAAATCTCCCACAACGGCACGGGCTGCTTCGTCAAATCCGGCGGCTCTGTCTACTATGTGACCGCCCACCACATATTCAGCGACATGACCGATGCTCAACGCGCCGCCATGGTGAAAAGCCTCACGATAGTCAGTGAAAGCAATCGCCATCTGCGCTTTGCCCCAGAGCAATTCGTGCCCGTGGCGCAGGCCCAGGATCTGACCAAGACAGACATGATGGTTTTCAAAATGAAACCCAACCCGTCCTTGTCCGCCTACACGGTTGTCCTCGCCCCCTCGGCCCCTCTCAAAGACGAGACTGTTTACCTCGCCTCCCGCCTTCCCGGACATCCAGCCGCCACTTATGCCTTGAAAATCCTCGACCTGGACAACGAACGCGTGAGCTACGAAAAAATTGCTGGCATAGAAAAATACACCGGCGCCAGCGGAGGTCCGATTCTAAACGAAAAAGGCCAGCTCGTCGGCACCTACCTTGGGCGTGTTTTCACCGATTCCAAAAGAACCGATATTCGCTGTCTCTTCGGCACACCCCATCCATCGCTCACCAATATCCTGCCAACGCCAAAATAAGCCCGCCCCATCGGGCCCCTTCACAGGCTAACACCACGTTTCGGTTGAACTTCGACCAGTCCCACGCCCTCTTCCGCCGCGCCACCGCCGTCATCCCCGGCGGTATCTACGGTCACACCACGCCCGCCGCGACCATTCCGGGCGCCGTGCCCTACTTCGCGTCCGAAGGCTTCGGGTGCCGTTACCGAGACATCGATGGCCACGCGTTCATCGACTTCATGGGCGGCTACGGCCCCATGATCCTCGGCTACCACCATCCCGAGGTCGAAGCCGCCGCCGAAGCCGCCCGCCGCCTCGGCGCCGCCTTTAACCAACCCACTCCCCTCCTCGTCGAACTCGCCGAAAAGCTCGTCGCCCGCATCGACTTCGCCGACTGGGCCGTCTTCGGCAAAAACGGCGGCGACCTCACCACGTGGGCCGTGCAAGTCGCCCGCGAAGTCACCGCCCGCCCAAAAATCCTCAAGATCACCGGAGCCTACCACGGAGCCGACGCTTGGTGCACGCCCGGCCACGGCGGCCTCCTCCCCGAAGACCGCGCACACATCCACGACTTCCCCTTTAACAACGTTACCGCACTCGAAGCCCTCTTCGCCCAACATCGCGGACAAGTCGCCGGCCTCATCCTCACCCCCTTCCACCACCCCGCTTACGCCGACTCGCAGTTGCCCACGCCCGAATTTACCGCCGCCTGCAACCGCCTCTGCCGCGAACACGGCGCGCTGCTCATCCTCGACGACGTGCGCTGCGGCTTCCGCCTCTCGACCGACGGCTCGCATACGGTTTACGGCTACAAGCCCGACCTCGCCATCTACTGCAAAGCCCTCGCCAACGGACACCCCATCTCCGCCTGCGTCGGCCGCGCCGCGCACAAAGCCGCCGCCAGCCGCGTCTTCCTCACCGGCAGCTACTGGAACGACCCCGCGCCCATGGCCGCCGCGCTCGCCTGCCTCGACATCATCGCCCGTGACGACATCCCGCAAAAACTCGCCCGCACCGGCCAGCGCTTCATCGACGGCTTCCTCGCCCTCGGCATAAAGCACGGCATTCCGCTCGTCGCCAGCGGCCCGCCAGCGATGCCCTACGTGCGCGTGGCCGACGACCCGTCGCTGCTCCGCACCCAAAACCTCTGCGCCGCCGCCATCGCCCACGGGGTATTCCTCCATCCGCACCACAACTGGTTCATCAGCGCCGCCATGACCGATGCCGACATCGACGAGGCTTTGCTCAAGCTCGACACCGCGCTCGCGACCCTCAGATAAAAACCCCGTCGCGCATCTCCAGCACACGGTCGCTTCGCTTGGCGATGTCGGGGTTGTGCGTCACCAGCACGACCGCCTGCCCGTTCTCGCGCGCGAGACGGGCGAGCAGACCAAAAACCAACTCGGAATTACGCTGGTCGAGATTGCCCGTGGGTTCATCCGCCAGGATGACCGACGGCTCGTTCGCCAGCGCACGAGCCACCGCAACGCGCTGTTGCTCGCCGCCGGAAAGCTCGTTGCCCAGCCGGTGGGTTTTCTCGCCCAGCCCGACTTCGCCAAGCAGGTGACGCGCACGCGCCGCCATCGCCGCTTCATCGAGTCGCCCGAGCTTCCGCATCGGCATCATCACGTTCTCCAACGCCGAGAATTCCAGCAGCAGAAAATGAAACTGGAAAACAAACCCCAGGTGCAGCCCGCGCGCCGCCGTCCGCAACTCGTCGCTTGAATTTGAAATCAACTCCCCGTCGATCCAGATGCGCCCGTCGTCCGGACGATCCAGCAGCCCGAGCTGGTAGAGCAACGTGGACTTCCCGCAACCCGAAGGCCCCACGATCGCGTGGACGCGCCCCCGCTCCGCCTCAAACGAAACCCCGCGCAACACATGCACGCGCCCCGCATCGCGGCCAAGCGAACGATGCAGGTTCTCGCAGCGGATCACGATCTCGCCGTTTTTCAGCGTGCTCATTGCGAAGTCCCCCGGATGACGTCCCCTGGCTCCAGCCGCGCCGCCCGCCGCGCCGGAATCAAGCTCGCCGCCATCACCACCACCGAGGAAATCACCACCGCCCACACATAGTGCCAGACCGACCACGCGACCACGAACGAGTCCGTGGAAAAAATGCCTCGGATGCGTATCGGCAATTTCGACACGCCGTAAGTCGCCGCCGCCCCAAAAAGGCAGCCCGCCACCGCGCCCGCCGCGAGCACGATCACGCCCTGCCAGATAAAAATGCGCGCGATGTCGTTCCGCGTGTAACCCATCGAACGCAGGATCGCGATGTCCTTGGTCTTCTCCATCACGACCATCGCCAGCGTGTTGAACATCGCCAGGCCCGAGATCAGGATAATCGTCGAAACCGTGATCGCCGACGAAAACCGCAGCGCCCGGAATACATCGAGCCACGTCTTCTCGCGCCGCTGCCAGGGTGCGACCGCATGCCCGATCACTTCCTGGATGCGCGCCGCGTCTTCGGGCGCGCGACTGGCGTCAAAAAGATTCACCTGGATAAACGACGCGCCGGTGGGTTTTTGCAGGAGCGAGCGCGCCTCCGACATGTGGATGTAAACGCGCACCCGGTCGATGTCGCCCACTCCGGTCTCGTAGATCGCGCTCACGCGGTAACGGCGCACCGCCCCATTCCACTCCAGCGTGAACGAGTCACCCGGCTGGAGATTGTGTCGCGAAGCGAGCATGCTCCCGACCAAAGCGCCCGTCGGCGCGAGCCGGAAGTCCGCCAGGCTTCCCCTCACGATCTGCGAGGCCAGGTCGGACACCGCAAGATGATCGTCGATGTTCACCCCCTGCACCCGCACGGCGGCACCGCTGACATTGGTCGCCAGGTTCACGGAATTTTCGAGAACCACGGACACGCCAGACACGTTTTTGAAATGGCGCACCGCCTCGCTGATGCGCTGCGGATCCTCGATCCCGGGGATGACCTTGCGATTGCCATCGCTCGCGATGAGGAAGTCCGATCGCCCGGCGGCGCCGTCCGCCTCCATCGGAAACAGGGTCGCCTGCAACCGGTCCTCAATGCGCAGCGCACCATTGGTGCCCAGGATTGTCTTGATGAAAAATCCCTCGAACCCGCTCGTCTGCGCCTGCGTGACGATGAAAAATCCCACGCCAAACATGATCCCGAAAAGACTCATGTACATCGCCCGTCGGCGCGCCGTAAGAAACCGCAGGGCGATGCGCAGGTTCGGCGACATTTAAAAAAATTTCGCGCGTTAGCGACGGTTCACACGAACCCGGTCGCCTTGGCGATAGGCGTCGAGATTGTCGGTGATAACGAGCTCGCCCTCCTGCAACCCGCCGCTGATCTCGACCTCGTTGAGGCTTTCGTAACCGCGCTGGACCCGGCGTTGCTCCACGCGCCCGTCCTTCACCACGAGCGCATAGTCGCCGAGCAGCGCGCGACGCGGGATGATCAGCACGCCGGGATGTTCGCCCACCACGATACTCGCCTCACCGCTCAACCCGGGCACCAGCCGCTCCGGCGCGATATCCACATCAAGGATGACTGTGTAACGCTGGGTCAGCGGATCGGCCGAGGGCAACACGCGGGCCACCTTGGCCTTAAACTGGTCGCTGCCGTAACTCAAAAACCGCACCGAGGCCGACTGCCCCGCCGCGATGCCCGCAAAGTTTTCCTCCGCGACGCGCGCCTCCACCACGCGCGCCCGCGCCAGAAGCGAGGCAAGCGGCGCACCGGATGCGATCAGGTCGCCCACGTGGGCCGAAACCGCCACCACATCGCCACCGATGGGGGAAACCAGACTCGTCTTCTCGATCTGGCGTTTCTTGGTTTTGATTTCCGTGGCGAGGCTTTCTATGAGCGACGTCTCATCCACCTGCTCGATCTCCAGCTTCTGTTCAAATTGGCGGACCTCCCGCTTGCGCTTGTCGAGCTCGGTGGCCGGATACTGTCCCGCCTCGGCCAGTTTCGTGAAATTAGCCAGATCGGCCCGCGCCGTCTCCAGATCAAGCTTGGTGGACGAACCGATCTCATGGCGGCGCACGGCGGCGTTGTAGTCGTTGGTCGATTTTTCCAAATCGAGTTTCAAATCCGTGTCGTCGATTTTGAGGAGCATCTGCCCTTCGTCCACATGCGCGCCGAGCACGAGGGCGGTGGCCTGCACGCGGCCGCCCGCCTCGCTGCGCAGATCCATGATGTAATCGGCGCGCACCGCCACGTTGGAGGGCACCGCGTTGAGCGCATTGCCGCGTTTGACCGCTGCGACCGAGACCTTCGGCTCGATCAGCCGCAGCACGCCCGCCACGCCCCCGGCCGCAACCGCAGCCACGATCACTCCGATCAAAATGGGCCGTGCTTTCATGGGAAGGGGATTTCTTTGGAGGGTTTGGTCGCCCGCTCGCGCAACAACTCCTGCTCCGCCAACTGGAGGATCAACTGCCCGCGCAGCTTGTAGAGCGTGGCGCGTTCCGCCTGCGCCAGCGCCCGGCGCTCCTGCCAGTCGGCCTCGGCCAGCCGTCCCGATTTGCGCAAATCTTCATCCACCTGCTGGCGCGACGCCGTCAGCGTGAAACGCTCCTCCTCGATCGCCAGTTCCTTCGTGGCGAGCGCCAGATCGGCCGCGCCGTCGGCGAGCTCGTGGGCCAACGCTGTGCGCGAATCGTCCAGGGCTTTTTCGTTTTGGCGCACCACCACCCGCGCCTGCCGCACCGCCGCCCGCGTGGCGAATCCATCAAAAATATTCCAACGCACCCGCACGCCCGCGAAGTAGGACAACACCGCCGTCTGATCCGCGCCGCTCGTCTGCCCCTGGTCGGCCCCGGCGGCCAGATTCACCATCGGACGCATGCGCACGCGGATGATGTCCGCGTTTAACCGCGCCGTCGTCAGTTCACCCTCCGCCCGGGCAAGTGCCGCCGGCGGCACGCCTTGCACCACCGGCGCCGGCACCTCGGGATTGAACAACGCGAGCGCCGCCGCCGGCACGCGCGGGATCTCCACCGGCAGTGCATCCGCTGAAAACGATGGCAGTCCGTTCACGACGGCAAACTCGCGCAACGCCCGTTGAAACGCCACCCGCTTCCGGTCGCGCGCGATCTCCGCCGTCTGCACATCCAGTTTCTCGCCTGTCAGCACATCGGCCGAAAGCTGCCCCAGTCCGGCCTGATCGCGGCTCACTTTTAAATGACTGTTCAAGCGCTCGCTCGCCGCGTCCGTCTCGGCGACGTCGAGTTTTTGCAGCACCAGCGCGAGATACCGCTGGCGGATGTCGAGCACGAGCGTGCGGCGCGCCTCGTCGAAATCGTTATCGGCGAGCTGGCGCTGGATTTTTGCCACGCGCTTCTGATTATCTAGGGAGTTCCAATGCCACAACGGCTGCTCCGCCGTGACATTGTAGTAAGTCTGAAATGACCCGGCGCTGCTATCGTTTTTCCGGTAGGCGCCATCGAGGTAAACATCCGCCCGCGGACGGGTCAGAGCCCGCAACTCGTCTTCGTGCGCTTCCGCCGCCAACACCTTGAGCCGCGCATCGATCACCTGCGGCGAAGCCTCCAGCGCCTTGGCCGTCAACGGCTCTAACCCATCGATCAACGTCTCCGGTATCCGCAGCAACGTCACCGCCTCGTCTGTCGGCCGGACCGCATCCGTCGCCGTCTGCGCCGCCATAGACAGCCCGCTGAATAAAAAAGGCAGGGAAAGAAAACGCAGCAATCGGGACATGTAACAAGAGGAGGCGTAAATAACCGCAATCAGGCAAGTGCGTTGGCAACAGCCAATTCGTCCCATCTCAAGCACACACCTTCACACGACCGGATAAAAGTATAGACAATAATTACAGGAATATTTGTAATAACTGTATTATGCCAGCCCGCCCCAAAGCGCCTGCGTCATCCGCAGCCGCCGCCGAACAAGAGCGCGCCATCCTCTCCTTTTGGGTTCACGTCAGCGATCTGCTCGGCTACCCGCGCTCGGTCGGCCAGATTTTCGGCCTCATTTTCCTTTCGGAAAACCCGCTTAGCGCCGACGACCTCGTGCGCCGCCTGGGCATCAGCCGCAGCGGTGCCGGTCAGGGCCTGAAAGCACTTCAAGACATCGGCGCCATCAAAAGCGCCCATCAACTCACGAGTCGCAAAGAACATTTTCAAATGCAGACCGACCTGGGCGTCTTGGTGAAACTCCTCCTGAACGCCCGTGTCCTTCCGAAACTGGAAGAACTCTCCCAACAGCGCAAAACCCTCGATCTCGCGATCCGCGAAAACGGCCCCGCCCATCTTGTGCAACGCTTCGACCAGCTCGACCGCTGGCGCGGAAAAACCGCTCCGCTCCTCGAACTCTTGAAAACGTTTTCCCGTTAACCGCCCCGCCTCCTTTTCACCCATGATCTATCTCCTCGGCGGTTCCGGCTACGTCGGCCAAGCCTATCAAGCGCTGCTCACGCGCAAAGGCATCCCCTTTAAAAATCTGCGGCGCGCCGATCTCGACTACACCGATACCGCCACGCTCGCCGCCGCGCTCAAAACCGACCGCCCCGCCTTCCTCATCAACGCCGCCGGCTACACCGGCAAGCCCAACGTCGATGCCTGCGAACTCGCCAAGGCCGAGTGCCTCTTCGGCAACGCCGTCCTCCCCGGACGCATAGCTGACGCCTGCGAAGCCGCCGGCGTTCCCTGGGGCCATGTTTCCTCCGGCTGCATCTACACCGGCAAACGCCCTGACGGCACCGGCTTCACCGAAGCCGATGTGCCCAACTTCACCTTCCGCACCGACAACTGCTCCTTCTACTCCGGCACCAAAGCCCTCGGCGAAGAAACCCTCGCCGGACGTCCGAACCTCTACCTCTGGCGCCTGCGCATCCCCTTCGACCACCGGGAAAACCCGCGCAACTACCTCACGAAGTTGATGCGCTACCAACGCCTGCTCGAAGCCGAAAACTCCGTCTCCCAGCTCGACGAATTCGTCGCCGCCACCTTCGCCTGCTGGGAAAAACATATACCCCACGGCACTTATAACGTTACGAACCCCGGCCACGTTCACACCCGCGAAGTCGTTGACCTCATCCTCGAAAGCGGCGTCTGCGTGAAAGACTACCAGTTCTTCACCGACGAAGCCGATTTCATGGCCAAAGCCGCCAAGACCCCGCGCTCCAACTGCGTGATGGATTCGTCCAAGCTCGCCGCCGCCGGCATTCACCTGACTCCGGTCCGCGAAGCCATCCGCTCCGCCCTCGCCAACTGGAAAAAAGCCTGAACGCGTCATGAAAATCCTCGTCACCGGCGGCGCCGGTTTCATCGGCAGCAACCTCGTCCGCCTCCTCGTCTCCGAGCACGGCCACGATGTGCTCAATCTCGACGCCCTCACTTACGCCGGCAACCCCCACTCCCTCGCCGATCTCGCCGACAACCCCCACTATCGTTTCGCGCACGCCGACATCTGCGATGCCCCCATCCTCTCGCGCCTCTTCGCCGACTTTCAACCCGACTGGGTCATGCACCTCGCCGCCGAGAGCCATGTGGACCGCTCCATCGACGGCCCCGGCGCTTTCATCCAGACGAACATCACCGGCACCTTCACCCTCCTTCAAGCCGCCCGCGCTCACTTCGAAAAACTCGCAGACCCGGCCCGCGACCGCTTCCGCTTTCTCCACGTTTCCACCGACGAAGTTTACGGCTCCCTCGGCCCCGTCGGCCTCTTCACCGAAGAGACGCCCTACGACCCGCACTCGCCTTATTCCGCGAGCAAAGCCGCCAGCGACCACCTCGCCCGCGCCTGGGCCGACACCTATAAACTCCCCGTCCTCGTCACCAATTGTTCCAACAACTACGGCCCCTACCAGTTCCCCGAAAAACTCATCCCCGTCGTCATCCTCAAAGCCCTCCGAGACGAACCGATCCCCGTTTACGGCAAGGGCGAAAACATCCGCGACTGGCTCTACGTCGGCGACCACGCCGAAGCCTTGCACACCGTCATCGCGGGCGGCCGCGTCGGCCAGACCTATAACATTGGGGGCAACAACGAGCGCCAAAACATCGACCTCGTCCGCCTGCTCTGCGCCCTGCTCGACGACCTTCGCCCGCGCCC
>JAHFTG010000240.1 GCA_023269455.1 Opitutaceae bacterium
AAACTCCCCCTGCGGCGACAACTGGTCGAGATCGATGGCGCGCCGCAGATGGACCCGTTGTCGCCGCAGGGGGAGTTTGTTTTTCGGGCGGGCGCGGTGGCGTCGTCGTTTGCGGCGGACGAGATCGAATCGCTCGACGTGCGCGACAAGGCCGAGCTCGCCGCGCGCCGCCGGGCGCACGCGCGCGACATCATTCTCTGGCGCACGTTTCTCGGTGCGGCGGCGGCGATCGCGCTGGCGTTGTTCCTGGAGTTTGCGCTCGTGGGCAGCACAGTGTGGCAGAAGCAGCGGCTCGCGGTGATTGCGCAGCAAACACCCGTCGTGAATACCATCATGACCTCGCAAAGTCTCGCTACGCGCATCGACGAGCTTTCGTCGAAGCGGCTCATGCCGTTTGAAATGCTTGCGGTGCTTAACTCGAAGCGCCCGCCGTCGATCCAGTTTATGCGCACGGTGACGAGCGGCCTCTACACGCTGGAAGTCGAGGCGCAGACCGCGTCGTCGGCCGACATCAACGCCTACCGCGCGGCGTTGCACGAGCTGCCCGAATGTGAAAAGGCCGAGGTGCTCGACCCGCGCAGCCGCGACGGGTTGTCCACCTTCCGCCTCGTGGTCACGTTCAAGCCCGATGCCTTCAGGCAGGAGGTCGCCCAACAATGAAAGCGCTCAAAGCCTTTTTTCTGAGTCGTATCCTGCGTGAGAAGATCCTGATGCTCGCGTTCGTGCTGATCGGCGCAGCCATCTGGCTCTCCAGTGTGAGCGACCGGGTGGGCGTGCGCTGGCGCGAGATTCGCGCCACCTCAACCGATCTCGACGTGCAGCAGCGCTGGCTCGTGCAGCGCGCCCGCATCGAGAAAGAGGCGAGCCTCGCCATCGAGCATCTCGACGCGACGAAGACCTTCGACAGCGTGCGCCTGCAGAGCGAACTCAACAGCCTCGCGCGTGACGCGGGCCTGTCGAATTACGACGTGTCGGACAGCCGGGACCAGAGCACGAGCCAGTTTGCGGTTCACTCGGTGCAGTTCTCGGTGCGCAATGCCGATATCGGCTCGCTGGTCGCGTTCTACAAAGAGCTGAGCAAACGCGCGCCGTATGTGGGCATCGAGCAGTTCTCGCTGGCGAGCAACCGAGCGAATCCGGCGCAGCTCAATGTGTCGTGGAAGGTGACGTCGGTGGAGATCGCGCAGTGAGGAACTGGGGTTTATAAAACCGCAGTCGAATCACGGTTTAACCACTAATGGAATCGCCCAATGGGGAGATTCTCTAGGAGCGGTTCCGGCCAATGGCCTCCACGGTTGAGCGGAGGAGCGGCTGATGCCGCTGAGGATACGGACAGCCTGTATATCCTTACGACTTGAAGCTAGAGCTGAGCTGGAAGACGGCGCTGATGATCGCGAAGGCGATGAAGCCGACGAACATGAACACGCCCAACAAAACCCCCGTCGCGATCAGACGGGTGAAGATGTTGAGCTGGTTGGAAATCGCTTTTTGGTAGGCGACGGCGATTTTTTTGAGACTGGGGACGAGGTTGCCGGTGTTCTCCCCGACGGACAATTGGTCGAGCGCCAAGTCGGGGAAGCAGCCGGTCTTCTGAAGGGCGGCGGAGAGCGCCTCGCCTTCGAGCACGCGGCCGGTCGCCACGTCGAAGGCGGCGCGGTGGACGCGGTTGGCGATCTGGCGCTCGGTCATGCGGAGCGCTTCGGAGGTGGTGATGCCGTTTTCGAGGAGGACGGAGAGCGTCTGGCTGAAGGCGAGGACGGTCTGCGAGACGGCGAAGGGGCCGAGGAGGGGCAACTTTAACATCCACGCGTCGGTGGTGAGACGGCCGGCGTCGGTCGCGCGCCAGCGCCAGAAGGCGACGCCGCCGAGGATGGCGCCAATGGCGACGAACAAGCCGTAGTGGATGCCGAAGTCGGACAGGGCCACGAGGATCTTCGTCGAGGTGGGCAGCTCGCCGCCGAGGGAGCGGAGGAGCGTCTGCAGGCGGGGCAGCAGGAAAACGAGAAAGAAGATGATCACGCCGCCGGCGACGACCATCATGAAGACGGGGTAGGCGAGGGCGTTGAGCACCTGGCGGCGGAGTTCCTTCTGATCGGTGAGGTGGGTGATGAGGCGGTTGAGGACGTCGTTGAGGTTGCCCGTCGCTTCACCGGCCTGGATGAGGTTGATCGTCGAGGAGTCGAAGACGGTGGGGAGCGAGGTCATCGCCTGGGATAGCGTGCTGCCTTCGCCGAGCTGTTCCCACATGTGGACGCAGACGAGGCGGAGGCGCGGCTCTTTGATGCGGACGCTGAGGAGGCGGATGGCTTCGCCGGCGGAGAGGCCGCTGGAGGTGAGATCGACAAGCGACTCAAGGAAGGGGAGGCGTTCGCGGCTTTTAAGGGTGGCGAGGGTGGGCGCGGCGGAGCCAAAAACGGAGAGCTGAGAGCTGAGCGCGCCGGCCCCGGACTTGGTTTTGGCGGCTTTGGTTTTGTGGGCGCTGGTTTCCTCGACGAGCACGGGGGAGAGGCCGCGGGCGGAGAGCAGGCGGAGGGCGTCGCGGCGGCTGGGCGCGTCGAGCGAGGCGTGCAAGGTCTGCCCGGAGCGGTCGCGGGCGGTGTAGGTGAAGGAGGGCATGGTCGCTAGCGCGAAATGACGAATGACCAATGACGAATGACCAATGGGCGGGACGTCATAGTCGGGCGGTTCTTATTTTTCCGTCACCGTGATGACGCGGAGGACTTCGTCGAGGGTGGTGTAGCCGGCCTTGACCTTGGACCAGCCGGATTGCTCAAGCGTGCGCATGCCGTTTTTGCGGGCGCACTGGACGAGGGTGTGCGTGCTCTCGCGCTTGAGCACGAGGTCGTGGAGCTCGTCGTTGAGCTTGAAGATTTCGAAGAGGCCGATGCGGCCGCGATAACCGGTGCCGCGGCAGCGGTCGCAGCCGACGGGATGCTGGAGGTGGGTGATGCCGGCGCCTTCGGAGGGATCGACGCCGAGGATGGCGAGGGCGTCGAGGAGCTTGAGCGCGGGGATGGGCTCGGGGCGGGTGCAGTCGGGGCAGAGGCGGCGCACGAGGCGCTGGGCGATGACGAGCTCGATGGCGGAGGCGACGAGGAAGGGCTCGATGCCCATGTCGATCAAGCGGGTGATGGCACCGGGGGCGTCGTTGGTGTGGAGCGTGGAGAACACCAAGTGACCGGTGAGGGAGGCGCGGATGGCGATGTCGGCGGTGTCGCGGTCGCGGATTTCGCCGACCATGATGACGTCGGGGTCCTGGCGAAGGATGCTGCGGAGGGCGTTGGCAAAGGTGAGGCCGATCTCGGAGCGGATCTGGATTTGGTTAACGCCGGGGACTTCGTATTCGATGGGATCTTCGACGGTGATGATGCGGAGATCGACGGAGTTGATCTTGCGGAGGAAGGCGTTGAGCGAGGTGGATTTTCCGGAGCCGGTGGGGCCGGTGACGAGGATGATGCCGTGGGGGTAATCGAGGACGCTGTTGATCTGGGCCTGCTCTTCGGCGCTCATGCCGAGGCGGTCCATGGTGTAGGCTTCCTTCTTCTGGTTAAGGAGGCGGAGGGAGACGGACTCGGCGTAGATGGTGGGGGCGGTGGCGACGCGGATGTCGAGGACGGTGCCGCCGGCGCGGAAGTTGATACGGCCATCCTGCGGGAGGCGTTTTTCGGAGATGTTGAGCTTCGCCATGATCTTCAGGCGCGAGATGATGGCGTCCTGATAGCGAAGGAGATTTTCGGGGACGGGGACTTGGACGAGCAGGCCGTCAACGCGGTAGCGGATGGTGAGTTGGGTTTCCTGCGGCTCGAAGTGGATGTCGGTCGCCTGGTCGGCGACGGCTTGCGAGATGACGTCGGTGACGAAGCGGACGACGGCGGCTTCTTCGTCCACATCGGCGTCGTTTTGCTGGACAGTTTCGGGGGCGACGTAATCGCTGTCGTCTTCGAGGCTGCCGGAGCCGACGCCGCAATGCTGGAGGATGAGCTGGTGGATTTTTTCGGGGACGCCGAGGTGCCAGACGAGGGGGCGCGGGGTGAAGGTGCGTATCCAGTCGGCCATGTCGGCGTCGGGCGGCCAAGCGGT
>JAHFTG010000241.1 GCA_023269455.1 Opitutaceae bacterium
GACACCTAGTCACCCATGTTTTCCATCGTCATCCTCACGCTTAACGAAGCGCAAAATCTCCCCGCCTGCCTCGCCAGCACCGCCGGTTGTGACGACGTCGTGGTGCTCGACTCCGGCTCGACGGATCGCACCGCCGAGATCGCCCGTGACTCCGGTGCGCGCGTCTTCGTAAACCCCTTCGAAAACTTCGCCCAACAGCGCAACTACGCCGACGCCGCCATCCCGTTCCGCCACGACTGGGTCTTCCATCTCGACGCCGACGAAACGCTCACCCCCGAACTCGTCGCCGAGTGCGCCGCCCGCGCCGCCTCTCGCGAAGCCGAGACACTCGACGGCTACTACGCCGCCCCCAAAATGATGTTTCTCGGCCGCTGGATTCCCCACTGCACCGATTATCCCGCCTGGCAGGCCCGCTTCGTCCACCTGCGGCGGTTTCGTTTCATCCAGGTCGGCCACGGCCAGCGCGAAGCTCCCGGCCTGCGCCTCGGCCGCATGCAATCGGCCTACTTCCACAATCTCTCTTCGCAAACCGAAGCCGAAATCCGCGCGAAGCACGCCCGCTACGCTCGCGCCGAGGCCGCTTCCTTCATCACCACTCGCCGCCCTGCGAAAGTCCTCTGGGCATCTCTCCGCAGCGGCGATCCACTCGTGAGGCGCCGTGCGCTTAAGGAAGCCAGTTATTATCTCCCCGCGCGCGGAGCCCTGCGCATGACCTACCAATACCTCGTCCGTGGCGGCTTTCTCGACGGCGCACCCGGACTCGCCTACTGCCGCCTGCTCTCCGACTACGAACGCGCCATCTCCGCCGAAATTCGCCGCCTGCGTGGATAAGCCTGATTCCTCTCTGATTCCCTAGGCCTTCCGTCTTCTGCCCGTCTCGTTGCTTGGCAACGCGCGTTCACCTACATACCCTCAATCTCGAGCCCATGCTTAACCGCAAACGAATCATCCTCAGCTTAATCACGCTGGATTTGCTGATGCTCGCCCTCGCGTTCAACACCGTCGGCTGGCTCTGGTTGCATCACGGCATCTCCGATGGCGAATTCGTGCTCACGCCACTGATGCTGCCGGCCGTGCTCTTGATTCTCTCCCTTTATCTGATCGACGGCTACAAAGCCCAGACAGAGATGATGAGCCTCGATTACACCAGCCAGCATCTCATTGCGCTCTTGGCCGCGCTGCTTGCGACCTTGGTTGCCACCTTCGTAATCATCCCCAGCGGCTACACCCTTCAACAAAGCCGCTCCGTCACCATCCTCAGTTTCGTCCTGCTCATGCCGGTGACGCTCTCCTACCGGCGCTCTATTTGGAGCAAGCTTCACAACGCCCGCCGCTCACGAAGCCTCGTTTTTCTCGGCGACCGCGAGAGCTGCTTCGAGTTCAAAGCCGAATGCGAAAAACAAGGTCTGCGCCAGCCGCTCATCCTCTGCTCCCCGCAAACCAGCGCCGCCCCGCATTCAGCCGACCCCGGACTTCGTGTTTTCCCCGAAGTCCTCGACCAGTTGAAAACCGGCCAACTCGAAATCGAGGCTCTCATCCTCCGCGAGTCCAACCGCGAATTCACCGACGAACTCTCGCAGACTCTCATCACCCTCTATTTCAGCGGCGTGCCCACCTACACCCTGGAACTTTTCCACCAGACCTACTGGCGCAAAATCCCCCTCTACCGCCTCAACCAAACCTGGCTCTTCCAAGAAGGCTTCCAGATCGCCCGCGAACCCGTTTTCGAACGCCTCAAACGCATCAGCGACATCGTGCTCTCGTCCCTCGGCATCCTCTTGGGCCTGCTCGTGATCGCGCCTGCGGCCCTCGCGATAAAGCTCGAAGATGGCGGCCCCATTTTATTCAAACAAAACCGCGTCGGCCGGAACCGCATTCCCTTTTCTCTCTTTAAACTGCGCACCATGCGCACGACCGAAGGCGGCGACCTCTACACCCAAAAAAACGACCGCCGCATCACCCGCGTCGGCGGCTTCCTCCGCACCAGCCGCATCGACGAAATCCCCCAGCTCCTGAATGTCTTGCGCGGTGAGATGAGCCTCATCGGCCCCCGCGCCGAATGGGATAAACTCGTCGCCGACTACGAGGCGAAAATCCCCTGCTACCACTTCCGCCACCTCGTGAAACCCGGCATCACCGGCTGGGCGCAGATCAACTACCCCTACGGCGCCAATCTCGAAGACACCCTCAGCAAACTCGAATACGACCTCTACTACATCCGCCACTTTTCGTTCATTCTGGATGCGTCGATCGTGCTGAAGACCATTCACGTCATGCTGTTTGGCAAAGGCCGCTAACCGCGCACCGTTTAACCATGAAAAAGCCTTACGACCTTCTCGTCATCGGCAGCGGCTCCGCCGGATTCAATGCCGCCCGCACCGCCGTCTCCCTCGGCAAACGCGTCGCCATCATCGACGGCGCCAGACAACTCGGCGGCCTCTGCATCCTCAAAGGCTGCATGCCGTCCAAGACCCTCCTCTACGCCACCGAAGTCCTCCACCTCGCCCAAAAAGGAAAAACCTTCGGCCTGAAAATCCCCAAGGCCGCCGTGGACATGAAGGCCCTCCACGCCCGCAAAAAAAAGATCATCGGCGAATTCGCCGACTACCGCCTCAAGGCCCTCGATTCCGGCAAATACGATCTCTACCGCAGCCACGCCCGCTTTACCGGTCCGCACACCGTCACCCTCGCCGACGGACGCACCCTCACCGCCAATAAATTCCTCATCGGCACCGGCTCCAAAGTCAGCGTGCCCGCCGCCGTCCCCGGCCTCGCCACCACGCCCTTCTGGACGAGTGACGACGTGCTCGACCTCGATTTCATCCCCGAGAGCGTGATCGTCCTCGGCGGCGGTATCGTCGCCTGCGAACTCGCCCAGTTCCTCCGCCGCATCGGCTCGAAAGTCACGCTCATCCAGCGCAGCAAAAACATCCTCAAAGACCACTCCCCCTCCGCCAGCGAAGTCGTCCAGCAATCCTTCCGCGACGAAGGCATCGACCTCCACACCGACACCGTCATCGAAAAAATCTCCGGCTACAAAAACGGCGTCTCCGTGAAGTTTACCAGCCACGGCAAACCCGTCACCCGCCGCGCCAAGTTTCTCTTCAACGCCCTTGGCCGCGAACCCAACACTACCGGTCTCAACCTCGCCGCCGCCGGTGTGAAAACCTCGCCCGCCGGTCGCATCGTCGTGAACAAGTGGCAGCAGACTTCCGCCAAACATATCTACGCGGGCGGCGACGTCTGCGGCCCGCACGACATCGTCCACCTCGCCGTCGCCCAAGGCGAACTCGCCGCCCGCCATGCCTTCGGCATCAAAGACCTGAAACCCATCGACCAGTCGCTGTTGCTCAACGTCGTCTTCACCGATCCGCCCCTCGCGACCATCGGCGTGCAGGAAAGCGAACTCGCCGCGCGCAAAGAACCCTTCCTCGTCGCATCCTATCCGTTCAACGACCACGGCAAATCCATCCTCATGGAAGCCAACTACGGCTACGTCAAAGTCATCGCGGCGCCGAAAACCGGCCGCATCCTCGGCGCGGAAATCGTCGGCCGCGACGCCGGTGAGTTGATTCACATTTTCAGCGGCCCGCTGGCGATGAAAGCCACCGTCTTCGATCTGCTCCGCGCCCCGTGGTATCATCCCACTCTCGCGGAAATCCTCACCTATCCCCTCGAAGAAATCGCCGATCAAATTAACCGCTGATCCGCTTTTATTTCCCTCTGTTTAGTCGGCACAAAATTTTAATTTCTTTTATGTCCAAATACCAAGCGCCCGCGTTTCTCGTCGATCTGCTCCATGCCCGCTCGCCCTCCGGAGCCGAGTTCGAAGCCCAGAAGGTTTTCGACCATTACGTCAAACCCGCCGCCGACACCTATGCCAAGGACGCGATGGGCAACCGCCTCGCCACCTTGAATCCCAAGGGTGATCCCGTGCTCATGCTCGCCGGCCACATGGACGAGCTCGGCCTCATCATCACTTACGTCAACAAGGACGGCTTCATCTACTTCGACACCATCGGCGGCCACGACCGCACCGTCATCTCCGGCCGACGCGTCGTCATCCAGACCACCAACGGC
>JAHFTG010000242.1 GCA_023269455.1 Opitutaceae bacterium
TCACGGCCACAGACGGCGTGTTGCGGGCCGAAATGGGCGTCGTTGAAAGAAATGGTTTCGCCGTCGGGCACGCGGAAGCGCCAGTTGCAGTTGATGATGTCGCCGAGGAGCGGAAGAAGGGCGTCGGCGGGCGGGCGGAAGTGGGGCGGATAAACGGGTTCGTCGTCCGCGACGCCTTCGTGGGGGGCGGCGACGGCGTCGAGCACGTCGCGGCGCGAGCGGTGGCAGGGGAAGATGAAGCCGGCGGCGTGGAGTCGCGCGAGGGCGGCGCGGTAGAGGGGGAGGCGTTCGCTTTGGGTGACGACGGGGTTCTCCCAAGCGAAGCCGAGCCAGCGGAGGTCTTCGAGCATGGCATCCACGAAATTGAGGCGGAAGCGGGTGGCGTCGAGGTTGTCGTTGCGCAGGAGGAGGCGTCCGCGGGCGGCGCGGGCGCGGGTGGCGGCAATCCAGAACGTGCGGGCGTGGCCGAGGTGGAGGTGGCCGGTGGGCGAGGGAGCGAGACGGCCGAGGTAGTTGGAGACGGAATTAACCACTAATGAACACTAATGGGCACTAATCCTGAGAAAATTCAGTCTTAATTAGTGTCCTTTAGTGTTCATTAGTGGTTTCAAAAATTCATGCCAAAACTTCTCTGCGTCTATTGCTCCTCCAGCGCGAAGTTGGACTCGAAGTATTACGAGGCGGGCGAGCGGTTGGGGCGCGCGATGGTCGCGAACGGCTGGGGACTGGTCTATGGCGGTGGGAACGCGGGGTTGATGGGCGTGGTGGCGCGCGCGGTAAAAGCAGCGGGCGGAGTGGTGGTGGGGGTGATCCCGGATTTTATGACGGAGCGGGAGCTGGCTTATCACGAGGCGGACGAACTCGTGGTCGTGGCCACGATGCGGGAGCGCAAACGGATCATGGCGGAGCGGGCGGATGCGTTTGTGACGCTGCCGGGCGGCATCGGCACGCTGGAGGAACTCACGGAGATCATGACCGAGCGTTATCTGAACCTTTCGGCGAAGCCGCTGGTGCTCGTGAACCAGGATGGGTTTTACGATGACCTGCTGAAATTTTTCGAGCGGATGGTGGCGGAGAAATTCAAGTCACCGGGGTTGAGCGATCTGTTTTCGGTCGCGGCAAACGTGGACGAGGTGTGGACGCGGCTGGACGAGCCGGGGAAATTCACGGCCGATGCGCTGTGGACGAAGAAAGCACGCGGTAATAGAACCGACGAGCCACGGAGTTTTAACCACTAATGGAATCGCTCAATTGAGCGATTCTCTGGGAGTAGTTACGGCCAATGGCCTTCACGGTTAAGCGGAGGAGCGGCTGATGCCGCTGAGGGATAATACGATTTACTGCTTTAATGCCAGAGAGGCACGAGGTCGGTGGTGCGGACCCAGCCGGTCTGGCCGTTGGGGAAAACGAGGCGCTGCCAGCCGAGGAAGGTTTTATCGGTCGTGGCGAGGACGCCCGGGGTGAGCGGGGCTGATTTTTGCGGGGCATCGAGCTCGGTCGGGATCGAGCGGAGCGTGGCGGGCTTGGCGATGAAGACGACGCGGGCGTCGGCCAGCGGGCCGTAGAGAGAGAGGCTTGCGGCGGAGACGACGGCGACGACGAGCGCGAGGGCGAAGAGGGTCCATGCGACGGGCTTGAGGCGGTGGCGTCGGGCGTAGGCGAACCAGAGCCAGAGCGCGAGGGAGGCGGCGAGGAGCCAGACGGAGGCGAGGAGCGTCCATTGCCAGACGGCGGGCGAGGCGACACGGGCGAGGGCGTGGAGCGGGTCGGGGTCGACGAAGGCCATGACTTCGGCGGGGCGGAGGCCGGCGCCTCTGAGCGCGAAGTCGAGGTGCCAGCGCACGGCGGGGTTTTGCGGTTGCTGGACGAAGGCGGCGAGGGCGTGGCCGGCAGCTTCGGGCCAGCGGTTTTGCTGCACGAGGGTGAGGGAGAGATTGTGATGGGCGGTCCAGTCGGTGGGGGCGGTTTTGAGGGCGTCGGTCCAGAAGGTTTCGGCGGCGGAGAAATCGGCGCGGCTGTAAGAGGCAGCGCCGCTTTCAGCCGCGAGTGACCAATGACCAGTGACCAGTGACACAATGACGATGGCGAGCGGGAGCAGGTTGCGCGGGAGGAAGAGTTGGAAGGCGGAGAAGCCGGGGATGCGTTTGGCGACGAGCGCGGTGTGGGCGCGGGTGGGCCAGTCGGCGGGGAGCGGGGTGCCGATGCGGTAGAGCGCACGTTCGGATTCGGACCAAAGGATAGCCCATGGCTCGGAGGGGACGGATCGTGATGTTTGTTCTCCGGTGAGGAAGCTTTCGGGGGTGGGCACGGCGAGGTCGAGGCGCCAGAGGATCGCGACGTCATGCTGCCATTGTTGGAGGAGCGCGGCGGTTTGCTCGGGGGAGTTGGCATCGCGCAGGGCGGCGAGCGTAGTGGCAATGCGGAGACGGGCGTTGCGTTGAGGGAGGAGTGGATCGGTCTTGCGGGCGCGGAGGAGGGCGAGGGCAAGCCAGGCGACAAGTGGCAGGGCGAGCGCGGCGAGCAGGGCGCTCAACAGCGTCGAGGCGGCCAACGGAGCGCAAGTCGGGGCGGCGGAGGGCAGGGGATCGCGGGGGATGGTCGAAGGAAGCGGGGAGGGTTGAGAGTTGAGGGTTGAGGGTTGAGAGACCGGAGTTCCGGAGAGGCTGTTTTTTTCGTTGGCGGGGGAGGGCGGGGTGATTCCCGGGGCGATGGTGATCGTGACGGGGGCGGTTTTGAGCGTCTGGTAGGTGCCGGTCTTGGGGTCGAAATAACTGAGGGTGATCGGGCCGAGGGTGTAAGGACCGGGTTTGGTGGGAACGAGGACGATGTCTTCGGTCAGGTTGGCGTCATAGAGTGAGCCGTCTTTGTTGACGCGTTTGGCCTGGGGCTGGACGACGCGGAAATCTTTCGACACGGAGCGCGGGGGGAGACCGGCGAGATCGGGCCAGTTGCCGGTGCCGGCGAGGGTGAGCGTCCAGGTGACGGGTTCGCCGACGGCGGCGGTATCGGGGACTATTTTTGAATCGAGGGTGAACTGACCGACGGCGCCCGTGAAGTCGGCCGGCGCCGGTAGCGGCAGGGCGCGGACGTTGAGCGTCGCGGGTTGGGAAGTGACGGTGAATTGTTCGAGATTGGGGCGTGAGAAAACGCTGAAGGCGGAGGTGCCGGTGACCAGGTTGACGAGCTGGGTGGCGGTATTGAGTGTGTAGAGGCCGGGCGTCTTGGCGACGGCGCGGGTTTTGTAGAGGACGGAGACGCGTTCCTCGCCGTTGAGAGTGGCAGTGAGTAGCTCGGGTTTGTCCCAGGGCTCGAGGGTCAGGGGATCGGGATTCCAATTGGGATCGCTGGCGAGCTGGTAATAATAGCGGCGGGTGACGTTGAGCGTGTAGCGGAGAGGGAAAACTTCGCCGGCCCAGACTCCATCGGGAGGAAAATTGAAGTAGGATTGAGCGATGGATTCGAGGGACAGGTTGGACTGGCCGACGGTGGCTTCGCCGATTTCGAAGGTGGCGGGTGCGACGCGCAGGGTGCCTTTATCGGTGGCGACCTGAAAGGCGGAGATGGTGATCGTCTGTTTGGTCGATGGGCGGACCTGATAGACGAGGGAAACGGTGGTGGTGTGGGTGGCGCTGCCGTTGATGATGCTGAAGGAGCTTTGCTCGCTGCGGGAGGGAGTTCCAAAATCGAGTCCGGCGACGGGCGGGAGGGTGACGGGGCCCTTGGGCTCGCATTGGTCGAAGATGAGGGTGAGGTCGCTCTGCTGGTTAATGGCGAGCGTGCCCCCGGCGGGTTCCCAGCGCACGGTCTGGGCGCGGAGGCTGATGGCGAGAAGGAGCAGGAGCGAGAGGTGGGAGAGGAGGCGGCGCATCGTGGTTACCAATTGTGGCCCGTGGGGGCGGGCGTCTTCTTTGACTGGGGGTCTTGGGCTTGGAGGAGTTGGTAGAGGCGGGCGGGGGAATCTTGCTGGCGGACTTGGTCGAGCTTTTGCAACGGGACGGCGAGGGCGGGATCGGCGGGCGCGGCGTCGGATTTTTTATTTTCGGGGGCGCCGCCTACTTGCTGCATCTCA
>JAHFTG010000243.1 GCA_023269455.1 Opitutaceae bacterium
CATTCCCGTGCTGGCGGGAGAAGCGCATGAAACCCTTTTTCGGGGGGCGGAATTCGCCGGAGCACACGAAGGGTTTCAGATGTTTCGGCAGGGGGATTTTTTGATCGGGGCGGTGGTCGAGCCGGTGGAAGCGGATCTCGCCGGGCAGACGCGGCGGCTTTACGAGCGGTTGCTGCGCGTCGCCCAGGACCGGCACTTGGTGCGCATCTGGAACTACGTGCCGAAGATCAACGCGCTGTCGGCCGAGGGCATGGAAAACTACCGGGCGTTTTGTGCGGGGCGCTCGCTGGCGTTTGAGGCCGGGCTGGGCGCGGGCTGTCATGAAAAGCTGCCCTCGGCTTCGGCGGTGGGCGGGCCGGAAGGGGAACTGGTGGTAATCTTCGCGACGACTTCGCGGGCGCCGCGCCACATCGAGAATCCCGAGCAGGTGCCCGCTTACGATTATCCGCCGGAGCATGGGCCCCGCGCGCCCAGTTTCTCGCGGGCGACGCGGGTGGATGAATCGGGACGGCCGTGGGTTTTTGTTTCGGGGACGGCGGCGATCAAAGGGCATGCCACCATCGCGACGGACGATCTCGGCGGGCAGATCGACTGCATGCTGGACAACTTTAAAATCATCTCACGCGGCTGCGAACTCGGCGAAAATCTGGGCGCGGGCGGCGGCTGGGAGCGGCACTTCAAAATTTATCTGCGGCACGCGCGTGACTACGAGGCGGCCTCGGCTGCGCTTGCGGGGCGGCTGTTGTTGACCGGCGACAAGGTGACTTGGTTGCACACGGACATCTGCCGCGCGGCGCTTTTGATCGAGATCGAGGCGACGCTGGTGGCGGTGAGCTAACGCAGTTGTTCCTGCGTCGGCACGACGCAGCGGAAACCGCGTGCGGTGAGAGCATCGAGGAGGCGTTTGATCGCTTCAACGCGGATGCGAGGGTGGAGTCGTGCGCCTTCGTGCATCAACACGATGGCGCCGGGGCGCACGCGTTTCATCACGCGGGCGACGACGCGATCCGGACGGCGGGCGATGGAATCGCAACTGCGCACGCTCCAGCCGATGCAGTCCAGGTGGCGTTTCGCGAGGGCGCAGGAAAGGAAAATATTTTTGATGCCGGCGGGTGCGCGGAAGCGCCGGGGGCGTTCGCCTCGCAAACTGAGCGCGGGGAAGGCGTCGTCGAGTTCTCGGGCGAGGCGGCCGGACGAGGCGCACCAAAAACTGGCGAGCGGATGCGTCTGGGTATGATGGCCGATTTCGTGGCCGCGGAGTTGGATTTCGGCGACCAGTTCCGGGTGGCGCGCGGCGAGTTCGCCGATGAGGAAAAACGTGGCCCGGGCCTGATGTTGATCGAGTAAATCGAGGAGGCGCGGCGTGTCGTGTTCGTCGGGGCCGTCGTCGATGGTCAGCCAGACTTCCGGTTGCCCGGTGTGGAAGCGCGTGAAGACGCGGCAGAGCGCCTGTGAATTGGGCGCGAGCAGATGATAGAGCATGAAACCGTCGGTGCTTACAAATAGCGCCAGCACCCACGGGGCCGGAAGGCCGGCGAGCCAGAGCAGCAGGGCCGAGAGCTTGGTCAAGCCGGAGAGGACCACGAGCACGCGTCGGCAAAAAAAGCCTCCGGCAACCGTGGCGCCGAGGAGGGCTCCGGCGAGCGCGTCGAGGGCGATGTGTTGTTTGGTGGCGAGCGTCGAGTAAACGATTCCACCGCTCCAGAGGAGATTTCCCAAGCGCAGGGTGCGGTTCGCGCCGAGTTTGCGCAGGAGCCGCTCGAAGCCGATGGCGGTGAACACGGCGAAGGCAACGTGCAGTGACGGGCAGGTGTTGCCTGAGGCATCGATGGTTTTGAGAAATGCGACGGACGGATACTGCGTCCAGTCGATGTCAGGCCGGGGGATGGTGGTCGGCCATAGGGTGAAAATCGTCAGACCGATGATGCTGAGGGTCGCTGCGGCAAAGACGTAGCGGACAAGGTCGCGCCACTCGACCATCAGGCAGGGCAGGAGCGGCACGTAAATCCAGAGCGAAACGTAGAGGGCCAGAGCCCAGGGTTGAAAACCGATCCAGTGGTCAACGACGGTGAGCGGAATCATCGTCACTGGAAAAAATGGATGGTCGAGAATCGCGAAATAAAGCGTGAAAAACGCGGTCATGCCCAGAGCCGTGCCCAACTGCTTGGGCCAAAAAAAGAGTCGGTAGCGTGCGCCGAGCGAAGAGAGAGAGAGGGGATTTGGCGCGCTAGTCACAGGCTGTTTACGGTCGGTTGAGCAAGGCGTGCAGCTCCTTGGTGTCGGGCTTGCCACGGGCGGTGAGGGGGAATTCGGAGACGACGACGAGTCGGCGCGGCATTTTCCAGACAGCGAGGCGGGCGCGCAACAACGGGCGTAATTCGCCCGCGCTGAGCGGGGTGGCGATGACGGCGGCAAGTTCGTCGAGGGTTTGCGGATGGGGAACGACGAAGGCGTCGCGGATACCGGGCAGGCTGCGGAGCGTTTGCTCCAGCCCGGCGAGGTCGAGGCGGCGTCCGGCGATTTTCACGAGGCGGCCGGTGCGGCCTTGGAGGACGAGTTCGCCGTGGGAGTTGAGCGTGGCGCGGTCGGCGGGGCTGAAGGAGCCGCGTCCGATAACGGCAGCGCTCGTCACGCGGAAGCGTTGGCCGCGAGCGGGGGTGAGGGTGACGCCGTCGAGCGGGGTGCCGACGCTGCGCCCGGCGAGAGTGGCCTCTCCGGAGCGGTCGTAGGTGATGCCGCCGGTTTCGCTGGAGCCGTAGAAGCTGTGGGGCGTGAGGCCGAATTTGGCGTGAAAGGCTTGGGCGATGTCGGCGGAGAGCGGGGCGCCGGCGGAGATGATGGTGCGGAGGCTGGCGAGGGCGTTGGCGGGGAGATCGGCGGCGGCGAGGACGCGGAGGAGCGCGGGCACGACGGGAAAAATCGTGGGTCGCCAGCGGGCGATGTCGGCCGCGAGCGCGTGAGGCAGCGGCACGCTGGCGCAGAGGAGAGGGGTGCCTTGCGCGAGGAGCGGGATGACGAGGTTGCCGAGGCCGTAGGAATGACCGAAGGGAATGACGGCGAAATTCAGGTCGTCGGGCGTGATGCCCATGCTGGTGCAGACGTGGCGACCGTCGGCGAGCATCTGGGCGTGGGTGAAGGCGAGGGCGCGTGGACTGCCGGTGCTGCCGGAGGTGAGTTTTACGAGGCAGGCGCGGGGGGAGGAGCGCGGGAGGTTATCGAGCGATTCGAGCCGGCCGTCGATCCAGGCGAAGGAGGCGCGGGCGGAAGCGGCGAGAGTGCGTTGGGCGGTGGAGGGTTCGGAGGGGTCGAGGGGAATGGGGACGGCTCCGGCAAGGAGCAGGCCGAGGAAGGCGGCGAACCAATCGGGGCCGTTCGGGAGGGCAAAGGTCACGCGTTGGCCGGTGATGGTGGCGGGCAGCGCGGCGCGCCACGTCTCGGCGTGGGCGGTGAGGGCGGCGCGGGTCCACGTGCGGGCACTGGCGGCTTCGATGAGCGCGACGGCGTCGGGTTGGGCGCGAACGAGGCGGGTCCAGGTTTGGATCAACGTGACGGCCATGCGGGTCAGTTTTTTCGGCTCAAGGGTTCCAGCTCAACCATGACGAGGGCGGTGAGCACGATGAGGGCCACGGTTGAACCAAGGGCGGAGACGACGGCGATCTTACTGAGGGCGAGCACGCCGAAGGAGGCGGCGGTGCAGAGGGCGGAGAGCCGGATGGAGATGGGCGGAGGTTCGCCGCGTCCGGCGTTTTCGGCGGAGAAGATCGCGTAGTTGTGGCTCAGGCACACGCCGAGGAAAGCACCGAGGAGGTGGAAGAGGTTGAGGGTGTGGCCGGTCAGCCCGAGCAGGCCGAAGGCGAAGAAGCAGGCGCCCGACGGAATCATGAAAATCCGTGCGCCCCGGCGGAAACCGTAGAGGACGAAGACGCTGGCGCCGATGACGGCGAGTCCGCACAGGCTCAGGCGCAGCGCGTTGGCGCGGTAGCGGGAGAAGAGGGTGTTGAGGGTTTGAAGTTGCGCGGTGCCGACGGTGGCGAGAGCGGCGGGCGGCTCGACGCCGGGCGGG
>JAHFTG010000244.1 GCA_023269455.1 Opitutaceae bacterium
TCTTTCTGCAATTGAGCGAGGAATGCTAGCGCCTCTCGCTCACAGGTGTCTTGATCCACCTCAAACTCCGCGCGCAGTTGTTCAATCAACGCCGCCACCGTCATGGGATTCTCCAACAAATCCCAAATACGGCTACCCACTTCGTTCATGTTGTAATACTCGCCGTTCTCGATGCTCAGCAGCACGATCTTGCCATCGAGATCCCCCGATACTTGATCAGGACTGCGCACGATGGTGGTGGTTGGGAAAAGATCGGTGGTGGCGCTCATGCTGCTCGGAAGAGAAACCATTAACTCGGCAAAAATCCACGCTGAAAACAAGTCACGCCCGAGCGAAGGCCCCCCCCATGTCCGTCTCGATCATCTTCACCAATTCATCCAGGCGAAACGCATTTGAAGGACGCACTACAATGGAAACTGGTGCCTGCTGCGCCAGCTTCAACGCCTGCTGGAAATGCTCAGCCTGGCGATCAAGTCCGGCCAAAAAACCAAAGCGGTAAGTATGGTTTCTCAAAATACCAAGTTTCCGAGGTCCCTCCACTGGCCTAAGCCCGAGCTCGTCTTGATCGTGCGGGCGCAGCAGGTAGATTTTTTTCACCGGCAGGGGCGCGGAGGCAAAAGACTCGGCGAGCGGCACGGCGCGTTTTTCGAGCTTGTTGCGGATGCGGCGCAAGCCCTCGGGGGAGACATTGAGCTGCTCCAGCGAATCCAGCCAGAGCTTCGTCTGCGGGAAACCGGGATACGCCACCATCCGCCCGTCGGCCCGCGGGCGAACGACGCAGAGATCATCCGTCAGCACCGCGTGCCCGCGTTTGCGAAACGCAGACGCCAGTGTGGATTTGCCCACGCCGGAAAACCCGAGAAACGCCACGCACTCCCCTTCCCACTCGATCGCGCTACCGTGCAGCACGAGATCATCGCGCTGGTGAAGCAGCGCGCCGAAGACTGAGCCGAGCAGGAACACACGCACATCATCGTCGTCCGCCGCTGGATCGCGGGCGATAGTCACGCGCTCGCCGCCGCTCACGAGGTAGCGGGCCACGCCGTCCACTTGAAGGAGCAACTGGTCGCGCGAAGCCTGGAAACGCACGCCGCGCGCGAGGGCATCAGGCAACTCCGCCGGAACCTCCCCGTAAACCACCTCGACTTGAAACGGCTCGCTTGAGTCCGCAGGCAATAATTCGGGCAACGGCAGGACCGAGCGCATCCGCAGGCCAAACGCCTGATGGTGATGCCACTCGCGATCAGTCACAGGGGCGGATGAAATCATCGTCTAAGAGTGCGGCGATGCCCTGCCCTCGCGTCAAGTTCCGCCACGGGCCGCCAAGCATTTCCGGTAAAATCGCAGTCGGCAAATGCCCGGCACGGTTGAAGGGCCCGATTCACCTTCTATTTCCTGCTCTGCTCCATTTCGTCCCCCCGCGGCATCAGCCTCCCCTCCGCCATCCAGCCGGAGCATTGCGAGAGGCCGCTCCCAGAGAATCGCCCCGTTGGGCGATTCCCTCAGTGGTTAAAATTCTCTTCTGCTCGGGATCACACCGCGCAGTCGTGCTATCCGCAGACTTCCGGCTGAGGGCGAATTTTCCGAGGAGCCTCAGGCGACTTGGCTTTCTTGAGCAAGAGACGCGACTTTTGGGCGGTGGTATCGAGGAATTCGAGGCGGCCGAGTTTGTCGGCGGCCAGCTCGGTGAACCAGATGTTCCCGTCGGGGCCTTGGGTGATGCGGTGCATGACCGTATCCTGAGTCGGCACCTCATAATAGGTGACCGGCACATCGGAAATACCGCCGACCTGGCTGGACGCGGGCGCGAGAGTCATGGTCGCGTCGATCTTCACGATGGCATCGGTCCCGGCGGGATAGGGATTGCTCTGGTTGACGTAGGCCTGGGTCCAGAGGTTGCCGACCGTGTCGAAGGCGAGCGAGGCGAGGATGGTGTTCGCGTGCAGCATGGGCACGGGATACTCGGCCAGCACACCGGTGTTCGTATCGATGCGGCCGATCTTGTTGCCGGCCTCTTCGCTAAACCACATCGAGTGGCCATCGGGGCCGGGGGTGACACCGATGGGACGGCTATTCGGCGTGGGGATCGTATATTCGGTGACGACGCCAGATGGAGTTATCCGGGCGATCTTATTTCCGACGAGTTCGGTGCACCACATGTTCCCGTCCGGGCCTGCGGCGATGTAAATGGGCACAGAGCCCACGGTAGGCAGGGCGAAATGGGTGACGGTGCCGTCGGCGGTGATACGCCCCACGGTGCCGGTGGCCTTGCCCGTGAACCAAAGCGTGACCCCGTCGGGCGCGACGCCGAGGCCATGCGGATGAGTATTGATGGGCGCGGGCGAGCCTTCGGAGTGGAGTGAGACGTCGATGGTTTTGAGTATCTGGCCGGTGGTTTGATCGACCTGCACGACCTGGCCGGCGAATTCCAAAGTAATCCAAAGGTGGCCAGCCGAGTCGAACTGGATGCCATGAGGCCCGCTGCCGGAAGGCATGTTGAAAAACGCGGGCTGGCCGTTGAGCGTTACCCGGGCAAGCCCGTCGTGGGTCTGTCCGGTGATCCAGAAAACCTGGCTGCCTGCGGGAGCCGCACGGTTATAGGTGAGCTCGTGAGTGGAGCCGCTGGCGGTTTCCTTCGGCCAGGCGAGCGGAAACTCGGTGATCGACGCGACCGATGAGATCGTGGCGGAAGTGGGCGCGGGCGGCGAAAGCAGGTTTGCCCCGTAAAGAAGCCCTGCGCCAAAAACGCTGACGGTGATCAGCATTCCGGCGGAGAGGAAAGGTTTCATGGCGATGAGAGGTATTGGGCCTAGGTCGTCTTGGCTTTGGCGGCAAGCGATGTCATGAAGTTGGAAAACACATTCATCATCTGGTGAATGCCCTCGCTGCCACCGGCAAGGAGCGCACCGGTGATAAGCGCATCAACCGCCGTGAACAACGGATCGGCCACGGGAGCCGCGACGATGCCGCCGAGAGCTCGCACGCCGGCGAGCGCGACCAATATCCCGAGCACGAAGCCGACGAATAAGGCGATTTCCTTCGTCGTCGCCCGATAGGCGCCGAGAGCGGCGGCGGCCTCGGCCAGCGCCTGCGAGGTGATTGGAGCGGCCGGATCGAGTTTTTGCGCGGCTTCGATCTGCGCCTGGGCGACGTCCACACGGGCCTGCAAGCCATCCGCTCCGGCATCGCGCAGGATCATCACGATCACCTCGACCGCACGCTCGACAAAAAGCGCCACCGTAAAAAGCCACGTGAGCAGCCCGAGCACGGCCTGCGGCTCAAATGTCTTGAGCGCGATGGCTGCGGGAACCGTGAGCTTGAAAGCCACCAGCCCGAGAGCGGCGAGCAGCACGATCAAAAACAGAACAGGAGCGTTTTTTATGTTCATGCCGGATGAAGATGATCCGCCTCAGCCCACCGCGATGGACGGAGCCGATTCGTTGATGGCCGCAGCGATGCCTGCGCTGCCATATTGAAAATTCCGCTGGCTCTGCGCCTCGTTAATAAAAAAGCCAAGGCCACCCGCGTAAGGCTGCGTGTAATAACCGTAGAACACGACCGTATTGCCGGTGAACTCGCCCTGGTCGGACGTGATCGCGGAGAGCACGAGCTTGATGGGATTTTGATCCCACGTCGTGGGCACCGGCACCTCGGGAAACGTCACGATGGTGAGCGCCGAGCCGAAACGACCGCCAAGATTGCCGCTTTGCGTGAGACGGGTGCGATCATACGGCTCGTTGCCGATCTGAAAACTGACCGGCTGCGCGGGATTGCAGGAGGATATCGTATAGGCGTAGGCGCCGGAATTGGCCGACAAGAGAAAACTGGCGAGAGCGACAGACATGGTGATAATGACCGAGTAAACGGATACGGAAGTGAGCTGAGAAAGGGCGATCCTCGGAAAAACAGGATCACCGGAAAAACGACGTGGGGCCGCGACAGGCTTGCTCAGTCGGCGATATACCAGCGGCCCTGGTTGTCGTCGGTGAAGTCACGTCCTTCGACGCGATAAACAACATCGAACGCCACGACCC
>JAHFTG010000245.1 GCA_023269455.1 Opitutaceae bacterium
GACGAGAGCACCCCAAGCACTGCGGGCACCGTGCCGGTGAGCGCCTGAGCCACGCTCCACGCACCGGTGAGCGGATCGACGGCGGCGGTGGCCAGCGGTGTTCCCGAAGGAGCACCACCGGCGTAAACCGTGACGGTCTTCGCGAAGGTGCCGGTGGCGGGATTTACCGAATTGGCACCGGACACGGTGAGGGAAGCGCCGGCCGCCGCTTGGTTGATGATGACGGCATCCTTGCCCGGCTCGGTCACACGGAAGAGCCCCCACTCGCCGTCGACTTGGTCGCCGCCGCCAAGTGCGATGAGCGAGCGGTAGAGGTAGTCGCCGGGCACCCGGTGTTCGCCACCGGCGCTGGCAAGCACGAGGTCGAAACGATCTCGGGCGCCATGTCCGCCGCGCGCGCCAAACCACTGCGAGCGCGGGTTGTCGCCAATCACGCGGCTGTTGTCGGTGAACGGCTCTTCTTGGAAGACATGTCCGTCGATGGTGAGCACTTCACCGTCGGCCCCGGCCGCGCTGGCGGGATGGAGCATGCGGAAGCGCGCCGGGGTGCCTGCTCCGGCCACATAGATGGGCGTCTGCGGATCGGCCCCGACCAGCGAGTTCGCGGTGGCTTGGGTGACGTCTCCAGCCACGAGGTTTCCATTCGGGAAATACGACGTCGGATAGCGGTAGGCGATCGGCTCGGTGCCGTAGTTGACGGTATGGGCTCCGGCGGCGTTGGTGAGCGAGACGTCGTCCTGACAGATCATGACGAAGTCGCGGAAACGGGTGCCATCGGCTTTGGTGACGGTGGCGGAAGCACGCTGGTTGACGTCTTCCGTCCAAGTCGAACCCTCCGGCTCAATCACGAGTCCACCGACGAGGCCAAGGGTGTGCTGCTGGAGCGGGTCGGAGGGCGTGAGGTTGATGGCGCCAAACTCGATGGGCGTGGCGACCAGGCTGCCATCCGTCGCAACGTTGAGCGCGCCGGCATACCAGTAAACGGGCTTGGATGTCTGGCCGGGCGCGACGGTGACGGTCGGATTGAAGCCGACGTTCACGCCGTTGGCGCGAGTGATGTCGTAACCGACGACCTGCGGGTTGAGGCCGACGTTGGGCGAAGTGAGCAACGTGATCGGCGGGACGGCGTTCACGTCGCCTAATCCGTAAGGCGGGGATGCGGCGACGGGAGTTGCAAAGATCTCCGGCTGCGTGGCCGGCTGGAAGTTGTTCGTAAGCGTCAGTTCGATCCACTCGCCGGCGGCGGCGCGGAGGATGAGCGGCTCGATACGTCCCTTGCGGATCAACTGGCCGGTGGCGGGATCGAGATCTTCGGCGCGCACATAAATCAGCGCATCGGGATCGGTGATCGGCAACGCGGTGTTGAACTGAGGCGGCTTGAGCGCGGTCGTCTGGCCACGGGAGTTATAAACCAACCCTGCGCCAGTCGCCTGTTTCACCGACGTGGCCACGACATGAATACGGCGGACCTTGGCGTTGGCCGGGGGTTTGATCTCGGCGACCACGGGCGCGATTGCGGACGGAATGTTGTTGGGCAGGGGGACGAGTTCCGGAACCTGTTGCGCGTAGGAACGGAGGATGCCCCAGGTGCCATTGGTGATGCCATCCACCCCGGCACTCGCCTCGTAGCGGTGGTCGGCAAATGGCTGGGCGGTCGATGCGGTCGCACTGGGCAGCGTGAAGTTCATCTCGAAGTGCTCGGAGATGCCCATCGGCTGGTTGTTGCGGTAACCGGAGTTTGCGTAGCCGGGCTCGAAGAGCCAACTGACGCCGTCCATGCTGAAGAAGTGCGGGTTTTGATGCGCGCCCACGAGGGTGCGCACCTGGACCTTGTCGCCGGCATAGGCGCGGAACATCGGGGTGAACGGATCGGTGGGCTGCACTTTGCCGAGGTTGCCGGCGGTGGTCGTCGGCCCGTTGACGGTCGGGTTGATGTTGGCAGGGAACGTGAAGCCGGTCGGTGCGGAGGGATTGATCGGCGTGCCCGGAACCGGCTGCTGATTAAGCCGGACGTCGGCGCGTGGAATCGAGGCGTAGGCAAACGAAAGGTCGCCGGCGGTCCCGGCGGCGGGCTGCTGCTTCACGGGATCCCACACGCGGGAGGGAATCGGCTCGTTGCGATAGTTAAGCGAGAAGGTGCCGGGCGTGGGCACGCTGATGAGCGTGGGATAAGGCGCACCGCTCACCTGATTGTTGGCATCAACCGGAGCCGGGTTGATCGCATAGGTCGCCGAGGCCCAGGAATGCGGCTGATCCAGCGGATATACCGCATACACCGGAGGTCCCGCACTGGGCAACGAAGTGAGGCGGTAGCGTTCTTCGACTTTTTCGGCAGGGCGGTAGGTGAGCAACCACTCGCCGGATTTTTTTCCTTTTTCGAGGGTGGCGTGGTCATTGGCGAAGACGACGCCGTTGCTCGCGAAGATCGAAGTGACAGCGGCCGGAACTTTGCCGCTTTGGAGGACGGGGAACGCGGCATTGAAGAGCGGATTCGTGGGCGCACCGGGCGTCGAGGGGCTGCCGGGGCCGTAGGCGAGCTGGAAGTCGCCGAACTCAATGGCGAACTCACGGTAGCTGTCGGCGGGGTTGGCCGTGACGATGTTGGCCTGCCACAGGGTGGGACCGCCATCGCTGCGCTGCTTCGTGTCATAGAGGAGACCGCCGGAGATGGGGTCATACCATTTGGAGCCCTGAGGCTCTACCAAAAGACCACCGTAGAGACCGGCCTGCTGGTGGGTGGAAGGGCCGAAGTGGTCGTGCGTGAAGACCGTGCGGAGCGTGCGGTCTTCGCCGAGGTTGTTAACCACGGGATCGATGCTCCAGCGCTGGATGGTCGTCTGGGCGCCGTCCCAGTCTTGTCCGGCCGGGGCGGAACCAAAAACGGCCGAAGCGGGTTTCGCGGCGAGCTTGCGCTGCTTCTTGCCCGCAAACTGCGTGACAGGATCGAAGACGTGGATGCCTCCGGAGAGATTGAGCGCGTCGATACGGGTGCGGACTTCGTCGGGGCTGAAGGTGCCGTCTTCGTAGTTGAACCCGTTGCCAGCTCCGTCGGATGCGAGGACGTCAAATTTCACGAGGTGGATGTGCTGGCCGATGATGTCGGTGGGAGTGCGCACCTGGAAGTCGTCGAGGTCGTAGTAATCGGGGACGAGGTTGGTGTGCCAGAATTCGACGGTCTCGCCGGTGTTGGCGCGGAAGAAGAAGGGCTGCGGAGCGCGCTCGCCGCTGATGGTGGGCTTCACGTCCTGCCAGAGCGTGATGATGCGCTGCTGCGGGAAGTGCCAGCCCTGCTTGTTGAGCACGGCATCCGTCTGGATAGCGGCGCCTTGATAACGGCGAACGTTAATCTGGGCGTTGCCGTTTTCATCGACGCTGGGGTTGGCAAAAGGCGCGCCGTGCGCGGGAGGCAGACCATTGAGGGTGAAGTTTCCAGAGTCGCCGTTGGGGAGAAACGAGGCGCGCGTGCGGGTCGAGGTCGCGGCCATCGCGGCTTTCTCGATGGCGGTGCCTTCCTCGGGGAGTTCGAAGGCGATCAGACCACCGGCAATGGGCTTGCCGGACTTGTCGCGAGCGAGGAAATCTTTGCTGAAATCCCAGCGCGTATGCAGCTCGTGGACGATAGTGCCGTCGAGCACTTGGTGCCGTGGGAGGCCACCATCAAGGTAGATCAGGTTACCGTCTTTGTTATGGGAGGGAACGCCGGGTGCGGATTCTTCCCAAGCCATGTCAAGAGGCGGATGCGGAGCGCGGTGGCCGGAAACGCCGGGCACGAAAAAGGGGAAACCGGGACTGTCATAGACGGCTTCGCGGTCGTGGTCGGCGGGTATCTTGGCGCGAACTTCAACACGCCGACCATCATCAATCAGACGCACGGGCGCGGGCGCCGGGGCCATAGCCAGACTCGGCATGGGCACGATGGCCGGAATGGGCGTGCCGGCTACGATCTCTCCGTCGGGCAGCGCGCGATTCCAACCGGGAAGCGGGCGTCCGTCATGATCGAGGCGCGTGCCGGACTCGAAGACATCATGTGTGCG
>JAHFTG010000423.1:0-2333 GCA_023269455.1 Opitutaceae bacterium
AGAGCTCGACCTTCTTGGCGGAGATCGCCGCGAGCTGCGCTTCGATTTGCGCCCGCTCACCGGTGCCGTACTTCAGCGTCAGGTTGATCTTGTCGAGCCGCTCCTGGGCGTCGTCCGCTGAAGGAACCAGCTTGTCGAGCGCCGTTTTGCCAGAATCTCCAAAGGCAAACCAAGCGGTGGCGGCAAGACCCAAGAGCGTGATGATCACGCCGACCGGGCCACCCAGGAGCGTCACCGCCCCGCCGGCTGCCGCCGCGGTGACCGATGCACCTTCTTGCGCGACGACCAGCGCTTCAAGCGCGGTGACATGGGCAAGTTCTGCGGCAGTGGCCCGGGCTTGGGCAGGAATCAAGCCGTTCGTGGCGATTTCCAGCGCCACCTCTCCCTCGGTGGCCAGGACGGCCGCGCGCAGTTCAGCCACCCGGGTGGCGGTGAGTGCCGCAGTGGAAGCGGTCGCCGCGACATTCGCTTCGGCGCTGGCCAAGGTCGCCGCCTTTAGCGCCATGTCGGCGGTCACCTTTTCGTAGGTGGCGACAGCCGCCTGGGCGTAGCCGGTGATAAGTGGCCCAAGCCAGGTCGCGATCTTCCAGGAGCCGTAGGCACCGGCCACGGCCTCCACCGCTTCCTTGTGGTTGGTGAGCCAGACCACCACGTCCTTGGTGGTTGAAACGACGGAGGCCACCGACGCGCCAAATTTCTCGAAGGCCGTGCCGGTTCCGCCCGCACTGTCGCGCAGGGCCAAGAAGTCGTCGACCACGCCGTTCATGGTGGGCAGGAGTGCTGCGAGCATCTGGTTGGCAAAGCCGCCAGTGCCGGTCAACTCCACCCACTTGTCGTTGAATTCTTTCGAGGACTTGGCGAGCTCCGTATTCATGTGAGAGAGCGCCAGTCCCTTCTCCACGGTCTTGCCGATCTCCTCAGAACCGAGCGACATCACCGGTGCCACCTCGGCCCAGGATTTGCCGAGCGCCTTCATGGCCACGGCGTTTCTCGTCTGGATGTCCGGGATCAGATTGAAGACGTCAGCTAGCTGCTTGAAGGCCTCCAGCGGATCCTTGGCTGAGACGCCGAGCGCCCTGAAGTCCTCCGGGGTCTTGCCCATGTTGACGGAGAGCTTTTCGACGGCGCGCGCGAGCGAATCGATATCTGTGCCGTTCTGCTTGGCAAGAAGACTCAGACCGGAGAGGGCCTCGACAGCAATGCCCGTGGCCTTCTGCAGATTGAGCAAATGTTCGGCCGCTTCTCTCGTGTGGCGCACGAACTCGGCAAATTCGGCGATGGATAGCCCAACGCCTAGCGCCTCCAAGGCGTGCATGGCGCTTTCCGCCGCGTCGCTGATCTGGCTGGTGGCTTCGGTGACCGCATTCTTCGCTTCCCGCATGTCCGAGGACAAACGGGCGACGTTGGCCGACATCTGAACCACCAGGTTGCCAATCGTGATATCGCTCATGAATCACTCAGTGAAGTTGGCGCCGCGAGGGCGACGCAGTCCAGTTGCAAGAGGGTCTCGATTTCCCAGGGCGTGAGGTCCACACCCATGAGCGTTTGCCAGGCCACGATGTCCGCGAGCGCAATGGGCGACACCGCCATGCCATTGTTGCCACGGCGCGCGTTCAACTGCAGGAATACCGACCAGACCGCGCCACAGCCTGCCGGGATGGGGAGCGGAATCAGCTCTGGCGGCGTCTCGCCGGTTGCCTGGGCCACCGCCTCCAGGTGTTGGCGAAAGGTGGTGCCCTCCTTATCCCGGCGGCTCAGCCCAAGTTGCTGCTCGGCGTGGCGGATCAGTCCGTCGCGCAAGCCCTGATAAAATTTTCCTTTTCCTCCAGGGCAGCAGCTACCTGCGCTTTGAGCCAGCCTACCCGCGCGTAGAGGTCGGCTGCGGCCTGGGTCGAGAACGGGATCTCCTTCCCATCCTCACCGATCCCGATCCAACCCAGGGTGCAGGCGGCGAGATAGCTCAGGCCATCGGCTTCCTCATCCTCCGGATCATCCAACTGTACCTTGCCCGCCTTCTGGAATTTGGCGCGCAGCTTCCGGGTGCGCGTGAAGAGGAGCTGCTTTCGCTTGGGGTGCTCGGGACCAGCGAGCGTCACCAGGGCACCCGTGGGCGCCCCGGTCACCGGATGCTTTATCGCGACGTCAGCCTCGGTCAATTCGCTGATGGTCGAGATGTCGAGGAGGGAGGAGAGTGAAACGGGTGACGCATTGGCGTTCATGAGGGTCCTTTGGATGACGAGAAATTTAAGCTGCGGAGTCCTGCACAACGACGGTGGTTTGCTCACTGGACGTGCCAGCGCCACCGGCGGTATTGAGTAGTGCCGTGAAGGCAT
>JAHFTG010000423.1:2343-4029 GCA_023269455.1 Opitutaceae bacterium
AGCTACTCAGTTTCAAGGACGGCAGGCTGATGGCAATGAAATCGGCGGCGGCGACGTTGCTGCTCGTGAGCGCCACGGAGATGCCGATCACGTCCTCATTGATAAAGTTGTCGCGGAAGGTGCCCGAATCAAAGTAGGCCGTGAATTGTCCAGTCACCGTCATCCGTCCGGGGAACACGTAAGGCACGAAATTCTGTCCTACGACCGGATCTCCTGACAGGGCGCCGGCGACGTTGATCGTGAGGCCCGTGCAGTTCGCCACTGGCACACCGCTGATAAGCAACACGCCGTTGACGGCGGAGACCACACCCGTTGCTGACGCTGATGTGGAGCCTGTGTAGTAGGCAGATGAGCCCGTGGTGATGTTCTGCCCAATTAACCCAAAGTCGATGGTGCCCATGCCGGTGGGTGGCAGGGCAATGGCCATCGTGTCGATCTTGACGCCGGTAAAGAGCTCGGAGAGACTCGTGTCGGCATTGAAATGCTCGTAGGAAAACGACTTTGCCGTGTGGCCCGTGGTCGGCATGTAGGTCTTCTTGCCCACCACCGTCACGGTCGACGCGGCAATCGGGCCTTCGGCAATGAGTGCGGTCCCATTCAGGACGATCACCGTGGCGACGGTGGCGGTCAGCGCAGTAACCATCAAGTTCTTGTTGAGATTCGCCGCATTGAAGACCCCCACACTCAACCGAATCACGTCGCCGACCTTGACACCATCGGTCAGAAATGACCCTGCCGCCCGGGTCACGGTCCAGGTGGGGCCGGTGCCGGCGATCGTGATCGACGCACTCGCAATAGGGCTCACCGAGGCAAAGTCGCGCCGTACCACCGCGGCGATAAAGTCAGCATAGGTCTTGGGTGAAAGTTCCCCCTTGAGCGAGCCTTTGACGCGCCGCGTGCCATGGCGAAAGTCGGCCACCTGCATGTCGGTTCGGATTTCGTTCGAGCTGAAGGTATCTTTGGAAAGGTCCAGGACCGATTCCACGCGCCGGATAATTTGCGCGCCCGACGCACCGGGCGCTGTGCCAAAGACCGTCTCGGCCTTGTAGGTAACTTGTTTGAATACGCCAGATGACATGACCATGGGAGACTCCTTGGACGTAAAAAGGCCGCCTCACGGGCGGCTGCGGTATTGCGGTTGAAAGGTGCTATCGGTAGTAATGCACAAAGAAATCGACGGCTTGCTGGTAGGTGTCGACGTCCATGTCGTAATGCGAAGCGACGCGCGTGTCGACGCGAATCAAGATGACCTGCACACCGCCGATGATCCCGTTTTCCTTTTCGCAGGCGGTAATTGCCGCCTCAGCCAAACCCTTCGCTGATTCCGATGTCCCACCAAAACAATTCACCTGCACCCTCGCCGTCCAGGGATCCATGCCCGGCGTGGCATCGATGGGGTGTATCGGTTGGTCGCCAAGGAGGCCAAGGACAATGAACGGTTTAATCGTCCCTTGGGGCGCAGCATCCGCGTAGAGGCGATGACCGGCCAGCGCCACAACTCCCGCACTGGCAGAGAGCAAGGTAAAAAGGACCTTTTCTGGTTTCACAGCTTGGCGAGTTCTTTGGGCAGCCGGTCCGCCATGTAATCCGCCATGGCTTCCAATCCCTCCTGGGCCCGCCCATCCATGGCCGGGCGCATGAACGGCTTCTTCTGCGCGCCTGGGTGGCGCACGGCATCGCGCATCA
>JAHFTG010000043.1:0-2453 GCA_023269455.1 Opitutaceae bacterium
GCGGTTTTTAGGAGATCGCCATTTTGCAACGCCGCCCAACCGCATTCGTAAGCGGTCTGCACCTCATGCCCCATCAAGTTTTTCCGCAGCGGAACCGGTGTGCCTTGATCGAAAAGGATGCGCACGGCCGGCAGGTCAGACCTCGGCGAGGCTGGCTTGAGCGTGCTCGAGCACGGCCTCAACCTGTTCGCGATTTACGCCGGGGAACCACTCAAGAAATTCAGCCACCGTGGCTCCACCTTCGAGATTCTCAAAGAGTGCTTTTACGGGAACGCGCGTGCCGACGAAAAGCCAAGCCCCGCCGACTTTGCCGGAAACCCGCTCCACCGCCGCGCACTGTGACCAATCGAGCATGAGCCCAACTTGTCGGAATCCAACCACCGCGCAAGCCTGCGCAACCGCCGCTCGTTCTTCTTCCTCAACTCGTGTTCCCATACTCGCAAGATCCGCCAGCCATCACGAAGAAGCGTGCGGGTGACGAGACGGCGCGAGCTTGGTTGCGGGCGATCTTCTCGCGCCAGAACTTCGCGTTGGTCTTGGGCTGCGTGGCGTGGATCGGACACCCGTGCCGTTCAGACCTCTTTGCCGAAACGTCGTCCCTCTTCATCAACAACCGAGCCGTCCGAAAGCACCGTCACAGGCATCACGTATTCCTCCACCGTAATCGCGTCGTGGAAATCACGCTGCCCGTCGATGAACTCCCGCAAACGCGTCATCATGAAGTCTGCAATCTCACGCTGCGCTTCAGCTTCGGTGTCAAAAACACACGGCACGTCTTCGTCTTCCCTTACGGCAAGTGTCGGCCCCTGAAAGAAGGTGTTCGCGTAGATGCAAAATCCACGGCGAATCGCGTCTAGTTTACCCATGATGGGCTAATTCACCTGGCCAGGTTTTCGCCTTTCGGGAAGCCCAAATCTGAAAAACCTAGGCTTCGCTTTAATCCCGCGATTCTCCAGCGTGCGGTCATGCCCAAAGCGATCAGCGTTAAATGGACTCGGGAACACTTCCTCATCGCGCTGAACCTTTACTGCAAGTTGCCGTTCGGGAAACTCCACAAAAGAAACCCGCTCATCAAAGAGGTCGCCGAGAAGATGGGCCGGACGCCCAGCAGCCTTTCGATGAAGCTGTGTAACTTCGCCTCGCTCGATCCCGTGCTGACTGCGCGCGGCATCAAAGGATTGAAAGGGGCCACGAAACAAGACCGTGCGATGTGGACCGAGTTTCGGGGCAACGTGGGCATCCTCGCCCCAGAGAGCGAAGAGTTGCTGCACGACCTCTTCACCTCTGACGAAGCCAAAGAGGTTGATTTCCTTCAGCGTGACCGCGTGCGGTTGGAGCCGAGCGTCCGCAGCATCCCCGCGGGGCCAACGGAAAAACTGAGCACGGTAAAACTGCGGCGCGGACAGCAGTTCTTTCGTCAGTCAGTTCTGAATGCTTACGGCGTGCGTTGCTGCATCACCGGCATCTCGGTGCCACGTCTTTTGATCGCGAGCCACATCCGGCCGTGGAGTGACTTCCCTGCTGATCGGCTGAATCCGTCCAACGGACTTTGCCTATCGAACCTCCATGATGCCGCTTTCGATTCCGGCCTTATCACCTTGGACAACGACAGCCGCCTTGTGCTCAGTAAACGGCTGAAAAAACATCTGCCCTCGCCTGCGCTAGAACAAAATTTCGTGGCGTATGAAGGTAAGCCGATTCGCAAACCCGAGCAGCTTTCAGAACCGTTGCCCGAGTTTTTGGAATATCACCGCGAGAATATTTTTAAGGACTGATTTTCAGCAGCTAAATTTTGCGCAATGTCACGTTTCTCAGACCCATTGGAGATAACGGCTAATCAAAGCAACTAGCTAGGCTTTTTCGGCCAGTTTCACCCTGCGTCCATTCCCGCTCTTCGCGGCGTTTTCTTACGTTCTCTCCAAACCGGACGAGCTCCGGCGCTTTGGCTTTAGGCATCCGGACAGCATACCTGTTTTATGACTTAAAAGTTAACAGACGATGAGTCATAAATATGCCACCGGAAAACCTGAAGGCGGAGACCTGAAACCTGATGACCCGACCGGGGGTCAGACCTACATGAGTATCCACAAGCCTCGCACATGCACGCGCAAGCCTCGGGGGTGCGCGCGCGCACCTCGCGGGCTTGCGGGTCCATCCCGCCCGATACAATCGCAAGCTCCGGGGGCTTGCGCGCCTATGTTCCAGGCTTGCGGGCGCATGTCCCGGGGCTTGCGCGTGCATCCGCGAGGCTTGCGGTCCCATCCTCCGGGCTTGCGCGCGCATCCGGCGAGCTTGCGCGCAAGCTTCGGAGGCTTGCGGGTCTATGCGCGGAGCTTGCGGGTCCATCGGGCGGGCTTGCATGGGACAGGTGGACACAAAAAAGCCCGGAGGGCGGCGGGCCGCTCCGGGCTTGGGCAGGGCAACGTGCGCTCCTCAGGCGGGCACGGGGGTCG
>JAHFTG010000043.1:2463-11953 GCA_023269455.1 Opitutaceae bacterium
TCGTCGGCGGGCGAAAGAGGTGGCAAAATCAGGCGGGACTGCCGTGTGCGCGCGGTTCAGGTCGCGACGGATTGTGCCGATATAAAGGGCAACCCCGTTACCCCATGAATTCCCCGGACCAACTCATATTCCTCGAACTGCACATCATCCAAAAAATCATCGCCGATGAAACTTGGCTCGAAGGTGAGCGACGCGGCGGCCCGGTCGATCCGCATGATCCGGTCGTCATCGCGACCGTGTGCGAGATCGTGCTGCGCATCGGCGCGGAAATGCGCGCCTCGATCATCACCGCCCATGCCGAACGCTTCCGACAGGCCGATCAGGAGCACCCGATGGCCGCGTGAGCAAAGGCGAGCGACGCTCGCCTAAGTTAAAAACCGCCCGCTCTCCGGCTCCTACCTTTTCAGGCCGGCCTTGAACTTATCCGTCGGGCAACCGCACCCGCTGCCGCAGCCAGGGGTTTTGCGTTTCTTCAGCGCGCTGCGCACGATCAACCCCGCGACGATGAACACCACGAGGAGCGCAAGCGGAGTCTGGAGGTTGGTGAACATAATATCTTAGCAGAAGATAGTGGAGAAATCGAAGAAGGGCAACCCGACGGGTGAAACGAAAGCCTTTCAGAATTGGGACGGGATTTACAGGATGAGCAGGATGGAAACCGTCATCCCGTAAATCCTGTTAATCCTGTCCCTACTCCGAAGATCAAAAACCAAAGGCTCGACCCGTCTGATAGATGATCAGGCACACGAGCCAGGCGGTGCCGGTCATGTAGGCGATCTGGAACAGCGGCCAGCGCCAGGAGTTGGTCTCGCGGCGCACGACCGCGACCGTGCTGATGCACTGCATCGCAAAAACATAAAATACCATGAGCGTGATGCACACGAGCGGGGTGAAGAGCGCGCGGCCATCGGGCCACTTGGCGGCGAGCAAGGCGTCGTGGAGCGGGGCGGTGTTGTCGTCGCTCGTCTGGGCGTTGAAGATCACGCCCATCGAGCTCACGAAAACTTCGCGGGCGGCAAACGAGGTGATGAGGCCGATGCCGATCTGCCAGTCGAAGCCGAGGGGTTTGATCACGGGCTCGATGGCGTGGCCCGCGATGCCGGCGAAACTCTGCGCGAGCTGCTGCTGGTCGGTCGTGCCGGCGGGAGCCTTCGGATAGGCGGTGAGGAACCAGAGGATGATGGAGATGCCGAGGATGATGGTGCCGGCGCGTTTGAGAAACATCCATGCGCGCTCGCACATGTGCAGGGCGACGTCGCGCAGCTTCGGCAGGCGGTAAGGCGGCAGCTCCATGATCATGAGCGGCGGCTCGCCCTTGAGCAGCGTGCGCTTGAAGAGCCACGCGAAGCCAAACGCACCGAGCGTGCCGAGCGCATACATGGAGATCATGATGCCGACCTTCGCGCCGATGGGCACGGTGGTGCTCGGGAAGAGCGCGGCGATGAGCAGGAGATAGACGGGCAGGCGCGCCGAGCAGCTCATGAGCGGGGCGACGAGGATGGTTACCAGGCGGTCCTTCGTGTCCTCGATGGTGCGCGTGGCCATGATGCCGGGGATGGCGCACGCGTAGGAGCTGAGCATGGGGATGAAGGATTTGCCGTTGAGGCCCACGCGGCTCATGAGCCGGTCCATGATGAAGGCGGCGCGCGCCATGTAGCCGGTGCTTTCGAGCAGCCCGATGAAGAAAAACAGGATGAGAATCTGCGGGAGAAACGTGATCACGCTGCCGACGCCGCCGATGGCGCCATCGGTGATCAGGTCGCGCAGATCGCCGGCGGGCATGGTGTGCTTCACGGCGTCGGCGAGCTTGGCCATGTGGTCGCCGATCCAATCCATCGGCACCTGGGCGAACGTAAAGATGCTCAGGAAGAGCGCCGTCATGACCGCGCCGAGCACGGCCCAGCCCCACACGGGATGCGTGACCACGGAGTCGATGCGATCAGAGGCGCTCGCGCCGGTTTTTTCCCCACCGCGCTCGATCACGTGGGCGCAGAGCGCGGTGATCGCGTCGTAGCGGGAGTTGACGAGCGAACCGGCCCAATCGGTGCCCTGCCCCTCCCAGCGTTTTTCCCAGGAGCGGAGAATCTCCACGGTGCGCGCGCTGAGCGGACGCGAGCCGGCAACGCGCACACTGTCCTGATCGGTGAGGAGGAGAAGCGCCTCGGCGCGTGCGATGAGCGGGGCGCGCTGGTCGTTTTCGGAGAGGGACGCGGCGATCTCGGAGACGGCGGGCGCGATGGGCGCAGGGATGGCCCACGAGTGACGGGAGAGCGGCAGGTCGTGGCGGCTCATGGCGAGCTTGAGCTCGACGAGGCCCTTGCCGTTGACCGCTTCGCAGGGGATCACGGGGATGCCGAGTTCCTTTTCCATGCGGGCGGCGCGCACCACGAGGCCGGCGCGTTCGGCGACGTCCATCATGTTAAGAACGAGGATCACGGGCCGCCCGAGATCGAGAATCTGGTGGACGAGGTAGAGGTTGCGCTCGAGGTTGGTCGCGTCGGCGATGCACACGATGCGGTCGGGCATCGGCGTGTCGGCACGGCGGCCGAGGAGCACGTCGCGAAGGACGGCCTCGTCAGGCGAGCGCGCCGCGAGCGAATAGGCGCCGGGCAGATCGATGATCGTGAGCGGCTGGCCGTGCTGCGAGTAGGCCGTGCCCATCTTCTTCTCGACGGTGACGCCGGGATAGTTGCCGATCTTCTGTTTCAGGCCGGTAAGGGCGTTGAAGAGCGTGCTCTTCCCGCAGTTCGGATTGCCGACGAGGGCGTAAACCGGAGCGCGCGTCGGGGCGGTGGATTTGATGGGCTCGGACATCGGGGCGGCTCAGGTTGAAGGCTTCAGCAACTCGACGAGCACGTGTTCGGCTTCGGTTTTGCGCAGGGTGAGGTTGTAGCCGCGGACTTTGATTTCGAGCGGATCACCGAGCGGCGCGGTGCGGATGAGCGTCACCGTCGTGCCGGGCAACACACCCATCTCGCGCAGGCGAAGGAAGGCGTTTCCTTGTTTCGGATATTCCCGCACCACGGCGCTGGCGCCGATGGCGAGGGAGGAAAGCTTGATCGTCTCGGCCATAAACAAAACGGCGCGCCGCGCTCAGACGCCGCCACGAATAAGCTCCACCACCACATGTTTGGCGGCGCGATCACTCAGCGCGATGCGCGTGCCGCACAACTGGCAGAGCAACGTATGCACGCCCGAGACTTTTTCGATGACGGCGGACTCGCAAAAACCCATCTCGCGCAGGCGCTGACAAAGCCCCGCCTCGCCGTCCAACGCACACACCCGCCCCGTCGCCCCCACCGGAAGTTCAGTGAGCGGCATGCGCGGGCGCTGCTGGCGGAGATCAACGGTCATCATGGGGAACTAAACTTAACTGAGACTCAGTTTCAATGTCAACGCACGGACAAACTTTCCCACAGACTACTCCATTTAAACCAGTTGCACCCATTTTTGGCTGGCACGTCCACCCGGCGACCATCGGTGTTGAGGGTCACGGTCAAGGCGCTGGAGTTAAAAACCGTGGCGCGGTGCTGGCCCACGCGCGCAGCTCAGCCGACGGGAAACCGTTGGCGACGTTCTCACATGTGCGGCTGCAAACGATGCCGAGACTGCAAGCACCTCGATGGGCTGCGCGGCATGCTGGCCGCAAGGATAAGCCATGCCGCGCACCGGATAACCCGTGATGTCTTCAAGCGCCTTGCGGTCTTCGAGTCCTTCCGTGGCGATCCGCAAAGCATCGAGATGGGTCCGATTACCGGACTCGACCGCAGGTTTTTCCGCGCGCCGGAGATTGCCGGAGTGAGCTTGAAGGTGCCCTTGAGTCCTCACGCATTGAACGCCCCGACCATGCGGCGACCGAACGTGTGTCCTTCGTCAAAACTAGTTGTGCCCGCGATGCGCTTCCCGGCGGGAAGCGACGGATTTTCATGCGAGCAAAAATGGCGGTGCCGGTTTTTATAGACGTGCGCGAAGGCGCGGAAAAAACGAAATCCGCGATAGCCACACCGCGCCGATGCGCGCTTCTGTTTTTTGTTTCAACGCATGCGACACGCGAAAAAAACGCGCCTCCCCCACCCAAAATCGCGCGTTTTTTCATGCGCACACCCACTATCATCGCATTTTTTTTATGCGCAGGTCTCCGAGGGTGTCCGTGCGTGATCCCGCATGGGTGCCTGCGATTTCTCCTCGGAAAATGATGATCGGCCGTATATCCCTTTTTTAAATACAAGGCTTGTTTCAAGGCTCGCGAACCGCAAAAAGCTGATCATGCGCGCATTGGGCACTTGCAATTTTTACCGGCTTATTGATGCTGACCTCGCGCGGCGCACAATGCGCCAAACGTCCGGCGCTTAATACCTCCGGGCGTCATACCAGAACCAAACATCCATCAGGAACACATCATATGGCTAAAGCTAAAAAGACGGTTAAGAAAGTTGTCGTTAAGAAGGTCGTCGCCAAGAAAAAGGTCGCCGCCAAGAAGAAGAAGTAACGGAAAGCACTCGTTGCTTTTTCCTTCCGAAACAGCCGCCCGTTTTTCGGGCGGCTGTTTTATTTTGTCCGTTTCAAGAGGTCCGGCGGACGCGCTTTTTGGCCCGCCGCAAGGTTGATGGTTCATCCCTGCGCCGGGCATAAAATCCAGCCGCGTTTAGTTCATCCAGTAGCCGCCTTTTTCCGCACCGGCACCGATCAACTCGCCGACTTCGGCCTCTTCGTCGGGATGTTCGTTAAGCGGCGCAAAACGCTCGGAGGAAAACCCGAGTTCCTGCTGTCCGGCATGAAAAGGATCGGGCGGGTTCACCAACTCCGACAGCAAAAGCCCCACGGTCGCGGAATCCCCGCCCTTCACAACTTTCTCCCGTCCCAGAAAAACCTCGCGGATCGTGTAGGTGTTCCCCTTCACGGGCAATTGCTTGTAGATGGCGCGGATAACGGTGGTGAACGTATCGTTTATACAGACGACTTTCTGGCCTTTGATCATGGGAGGAAAAACGTAAGGCAAAAATCGGGAATCTGGAACTCAGGAAATCAGGGAAAATTCAATCGGTTCCAAAGCCCTCTGCGCCGGCTCCTGATTTCCAGATAAACTCACCTCTCTTATTCGATGCGGCCCTCATCGAAGTCGATGAGATCGGGCACGCTGATGATCTGCTCGGCACGGTCGGAGCAGCCCATCGCAGTGAGTGCCTCTTTCAAAAATTCGCGTCCGGCGGGGGTCATGCCCTTCTGGACGAGTTCACGGTTCCACTTGGCGGCGCGGACATCGGCGGGCAGGAGGGTCTTGAGCTTCACTTCGATCTCTTCGGACGTGGACGACTCGAAGACGATTTTTTCCACGGCGGCAGGATCAATGCCGAGGTGCATGGAGAGGAAACGGTCGAGCCCGCGCTTGTAGTTCTTTGCGTAGCTGGGCGGGAGCGCGCCGTGCATCTTCACGTAGGCGCACTTCGCGAGAAAGCGCGGGAAATAGAGCAGACCCGTGGCCGGATGCGGCACGTAGGGCGACGGCAGGCAGGTGAGCACGTCGCCGGAGGAACCGGGAATGGGCTTGGACAACATGTCCCCACTGCACCCGAGTGCAGACGCGAAGAAAACCTCTTTCTCGACGGTCTCGTATGTTTATGCGTCGCTCATTGCGCGTTCGCCAAATCCCCCGCTCCCATGAAACGTTTTTTATCAGCGCCGCCGATATGGCTATGCCTGCTGCTTGCCTCCCTGCCCCTGCACGCCGCGTTTAAGGAGGTCGAAGTTCAATCGAGGAATTTCTTGGTCGCCGGTCGTTTTGGGGACTTGGAAACGCTTTATGCCACAGTGGCCGCACAACCCTTTTCCATCTCCGAGGAATGGCCCGATCTGGATGCTTTTTTCGCAGGCATGAGCCTCAAATGGAAAGATGACGAACCGCTCTGGACTAAACGCCGTGCCCAGATTGATGCATGGTTGTCCGTCTGCCCGGATTCGATTCCGGCTCATCTCACCCTGTCCCATTATCTGGAAAGCTACTCCTGGAAAGGCCGGGGCACCGGCTATGCGAGCACCGTGACCGACGAGGGGTGGAAACTTTTCGCCGAACGTCGGCTGGCCGCCGAGAAAACCTTAGCGGACGGCCCGGTGGCACTGCGAAAGGAGCTTTTTTACGATTATCTGATGGCCTACATTCTCACCACGGATGAAAAGCGCTTTGGCGAGGCCCGCCTCCACGTTGAAGCCGTCAATCGGCGCGCACCTGAGTTTTATCCGGCCTATTCGCTGATCTCCCATTTTTTGCTCCCCCGATGGTATGGCGAGCCAGGAGACTGCACTGCATACGCGCACAAAGTCTCAGATAAACTAGGCGGCGCAAAGGGCGATATGCTCTACGCCTCTCTCATGGGAGCCGCCGCCTACGAAGATGAAATCCGGTTCCCTGATACCCATAAGCCGGACTACCCGCGAATGATACGAGGTTTTGAAGCCCTCATCGCCCATCCCGATAATCGTTTCCGCCGAATCGCCGCCTACTCTTATGCCAGCGGCCTCATGGGAGATTGGAAACGCACCCGCACGCTTTTGCTCAAGCTGGGGCCTGTCCAGAATCAAGACTACGAACCGTGGAATGGCCTCAAACAATACGAGGATTTTCTCGGCCGGAGCGGTGCCCGCAACGATCTCATCACGGCCGAGCTGCTCGAAGGACGCGGCCGGCTCGCCGAAGCTGAAGCCTGTTATCTCGCTTTCGAGCCCGACCGTTTGGTCAACGGCTGGTTAAGTGGTTTTTACCTGCGGCATGGTGAAGCCGAAAAATTTGCCGCCTGCACAGGGGTGCCGGATCTGATGATTTCCGCCGATAAAGCATCCATAGATGAAACCGCCGACCGATGCATTCTTTTCGAAACATTGCGTGATTTTAAGCGAGGCGCGCCGTTTGCCGAACGCTTCGACCAGGTTCGCGGGCACAACTTCACCGCAAAAACCTTTTTCTATGAAGCCGCGCTTTTTAGCGGCGATGTCGCGGCGGCCAAAAATGCCCGCGACGCCATCATTAACCGCAAGACCGACCGGAAAAGCTATCAGCTCGCCCAAAATATACTAGCCAATGACGCGAACGCAGACGCGTTCCAACCGGATGATTTCGACTGGAATGATGATTACTCACGGCAAGGAGCCATTATCGTGGCCCTGCGTTTATACGAAAGAGGAAAGCCCGAAGCCGCCCGCAAACTTTTGCGGGCCGCACTCCATGCCAGTACCTATCAATGGGACAGCGAGCACATCAGATCCCTGCTTTATCATCCGCCCACGCTGCCGGCTCCGTAAATCGCCGGTCATTTCCTAGAGTGCATAAAAAGCCGCGCTCTTTGCGGAGCGCGGCTTTGAGGGAACAGCGTTGACGGTTGATCAGACCGCGACGGGCACCTTGGCGGCGTCGAAGGTGTAAACGGGCTTCGGCATGTCGGGCGTGGGCGGGTGCGGGATGACTTTCCAGAACTTGCTCACGGTCTTGTCCCAGTTTTCCACGAGGCCTTGCGCATGCGGGCTGGCGGTAAGCTTGAAGTGCGCGGAGATGAGCTTCTTCAGGCTGTCGATCTCCTCCTGCCCGTTGAGACGCTCGAGGCCGATCATCGCCGGATTGATACGGTCGGCGAATTCGTCCTTCGCATCATATACGAAGGCGAGGCCGCCGCTCATGCCGGCACCGAAGTTCACGCCGGTCGGCCCGAGGATGACAACGAGGCCGCCGGTCATGTATTCGCAGCCGTGGTCGCCCACGCCTTCGACGATGGCGGTCGCGCCGGAATTACGGACGCCGAAGCGTTCGCCTGCGCGGCCCGCCGCGAAGAGCGTGCCGCCGGTCGCACCGTAGAGACAGGTGTTGCCCAGGATGGACTGCGCCTGCCACTGGAAGGTCTCGGAGGGCTTGGGGCGGATGATGATCTCGCCGCCGTTCATGCCTTTGCCGACGTAGTCGTTGGCCTCGCCGATGAGGGTGAGGCGGAGGCCGTTCACGAGGAACGTGCCGAATGACTGGCCGGCCGAGCCGGTGAACGTGAGGTCGATCGTGCCGGCGGGGAGGCCGTCGTTGCCGCGCTGGTAGGCGATCTGGCCGGAGAGCTGCGTGCCGACGTCGCGGTTGACGTTGGTGATCTTATAGCGGGCCACGAGGCGGGCCGATTCGCCGAGGATGACGTCGCGCGCCTCCTGGAGGATGGCTTCGTCGAGGGAGCCTTCGCCGCCGAAACGTTCGTTGCGCTCGCGGGTGTGGTAGCGGTCGAGTTCGCCCGAGGGATCGGGGTTGTGGAGGAGGCCGCCGAGGTTGACCAACTTGGTCTTCGGGTTGGACGGGTCGTCGATCTGCTCGAGGAGGTCCACGCGGCCGATGATCTCGTTGATGGTGCGCGCACCGAGCTTGGACAGGTAGTGGCGGACGTCTTCGGCGACGGCGTTGAAGAAGTTGATGATGTTCTCGGGCTTGCCGCGGAACTTCGCGCGGAGGTCTTCGCGCTGGGTGGCGACGCCGACGGGGCAGGTGTTGAGATGGCAGACGCGGAACATGGCGCAGCCGCCGGCGATGAGGGCGGCGGTGCCGAAGTTGAACTCCTCGGCGCCGAGGAGAGCGGCGATGATGATGTCGCGACCGGTCTTCATGCCGCCGTCGGTGCGGAGGACGACGCGTCCGCGGAGCTGGTTCATCATCAGGACCTGATGGGCTTCGGCGACGCCGATTTCCCAGGCAGAGCCGGCGTTCTTGATGGAGGCGAGCGGCGAGGCGCCGGTGCCGCCGTCATGACCGGAGACGAGGATGACATCGGCGTAGGCCTTGGCCACGCCGGCGGCGACAGTGCCGACGCCGGAGGACGAGACGAGCTTCACGCAGACTTTGGCGCGCGGGTTTACTTCCTTCAGGTCGAAGATGAGCTGGGCCAAATCTTCGATGGAGTAGATGTCGTGGTGCGGCGGAGGCGAGATGAGCATGACGCCGGGCACCGAGTAGCGGAGCTTGGCGATGAGCGGCGTGACCTTGGCGCCGGGCAGCTGGCCGCCTTCGCCGGGCTTCGCACCCTGGGCCATCTTGATCTCGATTTCCTTGGCGGAGGCGAGATAGGCGGCGGTGACGCCGAAGCGGCCGGAAGCGACCTGCTTGATGGCGGAGTTGGCGTTGTCGCCGTTTTCGCGGACGTTGAAACGATCAGGATCTTCGCCGCCTTCACCGGAGTTGGACTTGCCGCCGATGCGGTTCATCGCGATGGCGAGGGCCTCGTGCATCTCGGGCGAGAGCGCGCCGAGCGACATGCCGGCGGTGGTGAAACGCTTGCGGATGTCCTCGATGGTCTCGACTTCGTCGATGGCGACGGCGGGCTTGGTGCCGAAGCGAATCTTGAGGAGGTCTTTGATCGCGAGGGGCTGGTGTTCGTCGGCGTTGAGCTTCCATTCTTGGTAGCCCTCGAAGGTGCCGGCGCGGACGAACTTGTTCATCGACGAGACGACCTTCGGGTTCCAGCCGTGGTATTCGCCT
>JAHFTG010000246.1 GCA_023269455.1 Opitutaceae bacterium
GCTTCCGCGCCACCTACCGCCTCGCCGAACTCCGCCGCGCCGCCGACAGCATCCTCGCCACCGTGGACCTCCTCGTCGCCCCCACCGCCGGCACCATCTACACCGTCGCCGAAATCGAAGCCGACCCGATCCGCCTCAATTCGAATCTCGGCCGCTACAACAATTTCATGAACCTCCTCGACCTGTGCGGCCTCACACTGCCCGCCGGTCGCTACACCTTCGGCCCCGGTTTCGGCATCACCCTCATCGCCCCCGCTTGGCACGACTCCGCCCTGCTGGCGCTCGGCGCCCGCTACCTCGGCGAACCTGCACCCGCCTCCGCCGCCACGCCCGCCACTTGGATCGAACTCGCCGTATGCGGCGCCCACCTGCGCGGCCAGCCGCTGCACGCCCAACTCACCGCGCTCGACGCTCGTTTCCTCGCGAGCACCACGACCACCCCCGCCTACCAACTCTTCGCGCTGGCCAACACCACCCCGCCCAAACCCGGCCTCGCCCGCGTCACGCCCGGCACCCTCGGCGCACCCATCATCGTCGAGACCTTCGCGCTTTCCCCCGAAGCCTTCGGCCGCTTCGTCGCCGCCGTGCCGCCGCCCATGGTCATTGGAACCATCGAACTCGCCGATGGTCGTTCTGTGAAAGGCTTTCTCTGCGAACCCTGCGCCCTCGTCGGCGCCAAAGACATCACCTCCTTCGGCGGCTGGATCGCGTATCGTGCTCACGCCTGAAGCGTAAGGTGAGACGGCCCCGCCCGTCCCATGCACGTTGCACGAATGCCAAAAAACGCGTCGCGCATTCTGCAATAGGTTCGTTCCCTCAGTAAGCGGCCTATATTTTCATCTCCCTGCGAGTGAATGGGTTGTTCAACCCATAGGCATGCTGGCACGCGCCGAGGTAGAGTATGGGCGTCTGATCCAACTCAACCCTTCAAAAAGGAACCCGCCCCATGAACACTGCATCCGCCCGCCCGATCACGCCTGCCAAGGCCGAATCCGCCGCCGAAGCCGCCTACGACGCCACGCTCGTCACCCGTTTCAACTCCGGCGACGAATCCGCCTTCGTTGAGATCATGAAGCGCTATCACAACCGCCTTTTCAGTCTCTCCCACAACCTCCTTCGCAACGCCGCCGATGCCGAGGAGATCGTCCAGGACGCCTTCATCCGCGCCCACCGCGGCCTCGCCAATTTCCGCGGCGACTCCTCCCTCGCCACCTGGCTCTACCGCATCGCGCTGAACCTCTCGCGCAACCGCTACTGGTATTTCTTCCGCCGCCGCCGTCAGGATTCTCTGTCCCTCGATCACTCGCTCTCCGACGACTCCACCGCCACCTTCGCCGATCTCATCGCCGCCGGTGAAGACGATCCCGCCCGCGACACCACCAACAACGAGTTCATCGACCTCATCGCCCTCTGCATGGAAAAACTCGACGCCGGCCACCGTGAAATCCTCACCATGCGCAACGTCCTCGACCTGCCCTACGAAGAGATCGCCCGCGCCCTCCGCATCAACGTCGGCACCGTAAAAAGCCGCATCGCCCGCGCCCGCGAAAACCTCCGCAAACTCCTCGCCGAATGCGCCCCCGAGTTTGGCCCCGAGTCCGTCCCCTCCGATTTTTTCGACAGCCTGCGCCGCAGCGGTGGCAGCCTCCGCGCCGTCGCCTGCGCCTGATCCCTCCCCCTTACGTGTCCGCTCCAGCGGCGCGGTGCTCTGTCCGTAGTAGTAGTAGGTCTGTGTGTGCCCGGCCGGCTTTCATTAGTCGGCCGGGTTATTTTTTGCCCAAAGCCAAACGCCTCAAAGCGGGAGGTTGGACATTGAATGTTATCCGCGAGCCGTTGAACGTTCGGCCCGCTCCCGTGCCAGAACTGCTCAACACTCTCCACACCACCTTCGGCTATCCCGAGTTCCGCCCGCTCCAGCGCGACATCATCGAGACGTCCCTCGCCGGCCGCGACGTCTTCGCCCTCCTCCCCACCGGCGGCGGCAAATCCCTTTGCTTCCAGATTCCCGCCCTCCACCGCACCGGGCTCACCATCGTCGTCTCACCGCTCATCGCGCTGATGAAAGACCAGGTCGATCAACTTCAGGCCGCCGGCGTCGCCGCCACGTTTCTCAACTCCACCCTCTCCTCCGCCGAAGCCCGCTCCCGTCTCGCCGGCCTCCACCGCGGCGAATGGCGCCTCCTCTACGTCGCCCCCGAGCGCCTCATGCTCGATAACTGGCAGGAAAATCTCAAAGCCTGGAACGTCACCGCCATCGCCATCGACGAAGCCCACTGCGTCTCCGAATGGGGCCACGACTTCCGCCCCGAGTATCGCCAGATTTCCAAGCTCCGCGAACTCCTCCCCGACGTCCCCCTGATGGCCCTCACCGCCACCGCCACCGAGCGCGTGCGTGTTGACATCATCAAACACCTAAAACTCCGCGCCCCGTCCGTTTTCGTCGCCAGCTTCAACCGCCCCAACCTCACTTACAAAGTCACCCCCAAAGAAAAGCCCACCGACCAAATCATCGCCTGGGTCAAAAAACGCGAAGACGAGTCCGGCATCGTTTACTGCGCCAGCCGCGCCGCCACCGAACGCGTCGCCGAAGCCCTCACCGCCAAAGGCTACTCCGCCAAAGCCTACCACGCCGGCCTCCCCGCCGACGAACGTGCGCGCAACCAGGAGCTCTTTCTCCGCGATGAAGTCCGCATCATGTGCGCGACCATCGCCTTCGGCATGGGCATCAACAAGCCCAACGTCCGCTGGGTCATCCACTACGACCTCCCCAAAAACATCGAAGGCTACTACCAGGAAACCGGCCGCGCCGGCCGCGATGGGCTGCCTGGCGATTGCCTCCTGCTCTTCTCCGCCGGCGACGCCTCCAAACAGACGCACTTCATTGACGAGATGACCAACGATCAGGAGCAGCAGGTCGCCCGTGGCCAGCTCCGTCAGATCATGCGTTACGCCGAAGGTTCGGCCTGCCGTCGCGGCGAACTCCTCGCCTACTTCGGCGAAAAATTTCCGCTCGATAATTGCGGCGCCTGCGACAACTGCCTCGAACCCCGCGACACCTACGACGGCACCCTCGTCGCCCAAAAATTCCTCTCCTGCGTTTACCGCATAAACGCCGCCAGCCGCTTCGGCGTCGGCATCAACCACGTCTGCGAAGTCCTCACCGGCGCCGACACCGACAAAATCCGCCGCTGGGACCACGACCGCCTTTCCACCTACGGCATCGGCAAGGACCTCTCCCGCCCCGCCTGGGCCGCCATCGGCCGCGACCTCCTCCGCCTCGGCCTCCTCGTCCAAAGCGAAGGCGAATATCCCACGCTCCAGCTCGGTGCCGAAGGCATCGACGCCCTGAAAACCCGCCGCCCCATCACGCTCACCAAGCCGATGGACCTGCCGAAAGTCCGCAAGATCGTCCGCCGCGAAGGCGACATCGAGTGCGACGAAATCCTCTTCAACCGCCTCCGCGACCTCCGCAAAAAACTCGCCGACGAACGCAAGGTTCCAGCGTATGTCATCTTTGGTGACGCCACGCTCCGCCAGATGGCCCGCGAATATCCCCAGTCCGACGAATCGATGGCGGGCATCTTCGGCATGGGCGCCAAAAAACGCGCCGAGTTCAGCGAACTCTTCTCCCGCGAAATCGCGAGTTACCTCCAGGACAACTCCCGCATGACGTTCAACGACTGAGCCCGCTCCGACGTAGGAGCGCATTTATGCGCGATGGATCGAGGATTCACTGACGCTCAAAACGGCCACCACCACGACTTCGGCTTGTCGGAATTCTTCCGCACCGCATGGATCGCCTGGATAAAAAAGCCGGGAAGCACCTGGCCATGATCAGGCCATTGCGCTCTCCCGGCTCAAGCCTGCCTAGAACTTGAACTCCGCGCCCGCAAACAACGCCGCGCCCGCCGAGGGGAAACCGTAGGTCTCCTCGTAGTTGGCATCGAACACGTTCTCGACGCGCGCATGCAGCGTGAGCTGCTTCGTCGCCTGATAACGCGTATAAAGCCGGA
>JAHFTG010000247.1 GCA_023269455.1 Opitutaceae bacterium
ACCGCCGCCTTCCGCAAACTCATCGAAGACCCCGCGCTCCGCCGCACTTTCGGCGAAACCGGACGCACCTGGGCGCGCCGCACCACATGGGCACACTCCGCCGAACTCCTCTTCGACCCCGGCGACGAGCTCCCCGAAAACGCCCCCGCATGAAAATCCGCATCGTCCAAGACTTCCTCCGCAGTGGTGGCACCGAACGCCAGACTCTCCTCCTCGCGCACGCCTTCCAAGCCGCCGGACACGACACCGCCCTCGTCCTTTTCCGCCCCGGCGGCGCGCTTTTCCCACGTCTTGGCAACCTCCCGCATAAAATCCTCCAACCCTTCGACACCCGCCAAAACTGGTTCGCCCCCGGCCTCGTCCGCACCCTCCGTGCCGCCGCCCCCGACATCATCGTCTGCATGGGTGCGATGGCCAACTGCTGCGCCGGCCACCTCCAGAAAAAACTCCCCCGCGCCCTCGTCAGCGGCACGATGCGCGGTGGCAAGCCCCTTCCTTGGCTCATCCGCCGCTCCCTCCCGCACCTCGATCACATCGTCGCCAACAGCGCCGAAGCCTCCGAAGTCCTCCAACGCGACCACGGCGTCCACCCCGACCGCGTCTCCGTCATCCACAACGCCCTCGTCTTCCCCCCGCAGACCGACACCACGCGCAACCATGCCCTCCGCACGCAACACGGCGCCGCCCCGGAAACCGTTGTCCTCCTCTGCGTCGGCATGTTCCGCCCCGAAAAAAACCAACGCGCCCTCATCGAACTCGCCGCCACCTTGCCCAAGACCCTCGACTGGCAGCTCTGGTTTGTCGGCGAAGGCATCGCCCGCCCCGCCTGCATGGAGCTCGGTCAACGCCTTGGCCTTGGCGACCGCCTCCGCTTCCTCGGCTTCCAAACCGATCCCGCGCCCCTCTACCGCGCCGCCGATCTCGCCGTCCTCGCCTCCAAAGCCGAGTCCCTTTCCAACTTCCTCATCGAAGCCCAGGCCCACGGCCTCCCCGTCGTCGCCGCCGACGCCCGCGGCGTCAGTGAATGCATCCAGCCCGGCGTCACCGGCGAAGTCGTCCCCGCCGGCGACATCCCCGCCCACCGCGCCGCGCTTCTTCCCTATATCGAAGACGCCGCCCTCCGCGCCCGCGCCGGTGCGGCCGCCGTCCTCTTCGCCCGCCAAGCCTTCGAGCCGACCCGCCAGGCCCGCGCCTACCTCGACCTCTTCGAAAAACTCCGCAAATAAACCCCGGATTAAGACTTTTAAACGCGGAGGACGCGAAGAGCGCAGAGAAGCGAAAAAATCCTACCATAAAAAATCTCCTGCGCAGACCTCTTGCCCCCACGCCAAACCCGCCGTGTCTTACTCCGCGCCCTCCGCGCTCTCCGCGTTAAAATTCCGATTCCTCCGCTTCCCTTCATGAAAGTTCTCGTCACCGGCGGCGCCGGCTTCATCGGCTCGCACACCCTTGATGCGCTCCGCGCGCGCGGCGACACCACCGCCCTCCTCGACGACTTCAACGACTTCTACGATCCCGCCGTCAAACACCGCAACGCCGCCGCCACCGGCGCCCAGATCTTCGCCGCCGACCTCCGCGACCGCCCCGCCGTCCGCGCCGCGCTCCAAGCCTTCCAGCCCGACGCCATCCTCCACCTCGCCGCCCGCGCCGGCATCCGCGCCTCCCTCGAAAACCCCCGGCTCTACGTCGAGGCCAACATCACCGGCACCCTCAACCTCCTCGAAGAAGCCGTCGCCCTCGGCGTCACCCGCCTCGTCTTCGCCTCCTCCAGCTCCGTTTACGGCAACAACCCCAAAGTCCCCTTCGCCGAGACCGACGCCCTCGAATCCATCATCTCGCCCTACGCCGTCACCAAACTCGCCGGCGAAAACCTCTGCCGCATCTACGCCGGCCTCCACGGCCTGTCGTTGACCGCCCTCCGCTTTTTCACCGTTTACGGCCCCCGCCAGCGTCCCGACCTCGCCATCTCGAAGTTTGTCAAAGCCATCGCCACCGGCCGCCCCATCGACCTCTACGGCGACGGCTCCACCAGCCGCGACTACACCTACGTGACCGACACCGCCGCCGGCGTGCTCGCCGCGCTCGACCGCCTCACGCCCGGCTATCGTGTTTACAACCTCGGCGGCGACCACCCCGTGACGCTCGCCACGCTCGTCGAAACCATCGAACGCGTCCTTGGCAAACGCGCCGTCATCAACCGCCTCCCCGCCCAGCCCGGCGACGTCGAACGCACCTGGGCCGACCTCACCCGCGCCCGCGCCGACCTCGCCTACGCCCCCGCCGTGCCCCTCGAAGAAGGCATCCGCCGCTACTGCGAGTGGAGCCAGCCACTCTCCTAAAACTCCCCTCGGTTGATTCCGTCCGAAGCCACGCCAGCTCACCGGCTCACTGCCACTCCAGCACCAGCCGCGTGAAATAAGTCGTATCGAGGCGGTCCACGCCCGTGCCGGGCTTGCTGTTGTAGTCGTGGCTGATGCCAATGCGCAGCTTCCAACGGAAGTCCATCAAGGGAACTTCGTAATACGACTCATGCTCCAGGTGGAAATCGCTGAAATCGTTAATTGAAGGCGTGAAGGAGATATTATTAACCAGCTTTGACCGTCCGAATTCGTATTCGTGGTGGAGACCAAAATCCAACGCCGCGTCCTGCACATCTTCGGTCACGGGGTTTTTATAGTTCTCATAGCGGAACGCCAAACCGGCGCGGCCCGTCAGGAGGTGCAGCTTTTCCTGGATAAAGTCATAACCCAAACCACTCGCCGCCGTATTGTATAGGCTGATGTCCTTGACGTGGTCGTAGCCGCCCTCGTCGCGCACATACCACGAACGGCGGCCCGAGAAATTGTTGGAGTAGTCGAGCCCGGCTTTGAACTGGTCGGCCGAGATGGTGTTGTCCGTCCGCTGGCGGTTGTAAGCCGTGTAGAGTTTGAACTTATCGTGCGGGCCGGTCTGGGTCGCGCGAAACGCGAAGGCCGTGCCGAGCTGCTCGCTGTTGCCACTCTTGCCGGTGACATCGACCGTCGCCTCGTAGGACCACTTGCGCTCGAGGGCGACGACGGCGGGATCGGGCTGGCCGGGCGCCCACGTGGTGGTGATCTTATCCACCGAGGTGGTCGTGCTGCCAGTGGCGCTTTTGATGCGAATCTGCCCGGCTTCGGCCGGAGCCACGGTGCCTTCCACGACCGTGCCGCCCTTGAGCCGGACGAAGAGGGGCGCGTCCGTCTGGATGCTTGCGACCTCGCCCTGCTTGATCGCGAGACTGCCGGCATAATCGGTGGTCAACGTCACAGTCGTGCCATCGATTTTCGTGATTTTACCGAGGAGGCGTGCGCCGCTCTTCGTCTCGACGACATCGGCCTGCGCCATCACGGCGGCCGCTAGGCTCGCCACGATTGCAGATATAAAAAAGGCGGTTTTCCGATTCATCCCAAGAAACTGGCTACGGCTCGATTTCGATGAGTCAAACCCCGCCTGCGTTTTCTCCAAGATACCGCCTGTGCCGAAGCGACCATGAAAGGCGCTCGACAGCACGGAGACGGGTGCGTTGGTTCGCCGCACGATGTCCGCCGCCACTGTCCAACGCCCGTCCCTCATCCTCGCCGACCGCTGGCAGGACTATCAACTGCTCGACTGCGGCGGCGGCATGAAACAAGAGCGCTGGGGTGACTACGTGCTCGTGCGGCCCGACCCGCAGATCATCTGGCCCAAACACTCCGGCCCCGAGTGGAAAGCCTGGGACGGCTACTACCACCGCAGCGAAAAAGGCGGCGGCCGCTGGGACTACCGCAAACCGCTGCCCGACTCCTGGAACATCGGCTACCAATCCCTCGGCCTCACGTTTCGCATCCACCCGACCTCCTTTAAACACACCGGTCTTTTCCCCGAGCAAGCGGTCAACTGGGAGTGGTTCAGCGCCAAAATCAAAGCCGCCCGCGCCACCGGCCGCGAAGTCAACGTCCTCAATCTCTTCGGCTACACCGGAGCCGCCACCTGCGCCGCCGCCAAGGCC
>JAHFTG010000044.1:0-9248 GCA_023269455.1 Opitutaceae bacterium
AACCCTCGGCGTGCTCAAGGAACTCGGCGCGGACGACAAACGCATCCTCACTGTCTTCAACAAAGTCGATGCCGCCACCGAAGCGCACATCCACCGCGCCCGCCTGCTCGCCCCCGACGGCCTGCTCATCAGCGCGCACTCGGGCCAAAACCTCGACGGCCTCGTCGATCATTTCATCGAGCTCATCGCCGACGAATTCGGCTCCACGGAAGTTTTTATTCCGCACAGCCGCCACGACCTCATCGCAAGGTTGCACGCCATCGGCCACGTGCAAAGCGAGGAGACGACCGACGACGGCGTGCATCTCCACGTGCGCATCCCGCCTGCGCAATCCGCGCCGTTTACGCCCTACATTATCGAAGCGGGTGCTAAAAAATCCTGAGCGACGGCAGCAGCAGCGGGTTTGCGAGCAGAATCTCCGGCCTTGACGCACCGCAGGCGAGGGGCACATTTCCCCTTCCTCTTTGCCTGATGGTGTAATGGCAGCACAGGTGACTTTGACTCACCTAGTCATGGTTCGAATCCATGTCGGGCAGCCATTTGAGGACGCACGATTTCAGACGCCCCCCTCTGAAATAGCATCTTTAGCGAGTTCCACCAACTCCGTCAAAAGACCCCGAAAGCGGGATGTTGCAGCAGGACGCCCACCATTTTGTGCGCCTCCTGCTACACATCCGCCTTCGCGACGTACTCGACCGGCCCGCCGTCGCCAAATCCTAAGCGCCTGCGGGCTTGGCCTGCGGTTGATCAAAATGCGGAGCGGCCCGTGGTCGGATGATTGAGGCTTTGACCCGTCTGAAGCGCGCCCCATAACGCCTTCACTGATCGTGACCCCACGCAAAACCGCATGAGCCAACCCACCGTCCCGCCCGCGCCCGCCGCCAACTCCACCCGCCGGGTGCTCTTCGCCAGCCTCGCCGGCACGACCATCGAGTTTTTCGATTTTTACATCTACGCGACAGCTGCCGTACTGGTTTTCCCCAAGCTCTTTTTCCCTGCGTCCGATCCGGCGGCGGCCACGCTCCAATCACTTGCCACCTTCGCTCTCGCTTTCTTCGCGCGTCCCGTAGGCTCGGCCGTGTTCGGACACTTTGGCGACCGCATCGGCCGCAAAGTCACGCTCGTCGCCGCACTCCTCACGATGGGCCTGTCCACGGTGGTCATCGGCCTGCTGCCCACCTACGCGTCCATCGGCACGCTTGCCCCGGTATTACTCGCGCTCTGCCGCTTCGGCCAGGGCTTCGGCCTCGGCGGCGAGTGGGGCGGCGCAATCCTCCTCGCCACCGAAAACGCCCCGCCCGGCAAACGCGCCTGGTATGGCATGTTCCCCCAGCTCGGCGCGCCGCTCGGCTTCATCTGCTCCGGCGGGATTTTCCTGCTGCTCTCCGAAAACCTCACCAACGCCCAGTTCCTCGACTACGGTTGGCGCATTCCTTTCATCGCGAGCAGCCTGCTCGTGCTCGTCGGCCTCTATGTGCGCCTGCAAATCACCGAGACGCCCGTGTTTCAAAAAGCCATCGACCAGCACAAACGCGTCGAAGTGCCTCTCCTCTCCGTCTTCCGCGACCACGCCCGCGCCGTGGCGCTCGGCACCGTGATCGCCCTCACGACCTTCGTGCTGTTTTATCTGCTCACGGTTTTCTGCCTGAGCTGGGGCACCAAAAACCTCGGCTACACCCGTGAACACTTCCTGATTATCCAGATGATCGGCGTTCTGTTTTTCGCGCTCACGATTCCCCTTTCCGCGCTCCTCGCCGACCATTACGGCCGCCGCATCGTGCTCCTATTGGTCACGGCGGGCATCGCCGGCTTCGGCCTCGTGCTCGGGCCGTTGTTCGGCGCCGGCGAACCGGGCGTGATCGCCGCGATGATCCTCGGCTTCGCCCTCATGGGCATGACTTACGGGCCGCTCGGCACGCTTCTCTCCGAACTGTTTCCGACCGCCGTGCGCTACACCGGATCGTCGATGAGTTTTAACCTAGCCGGCATCTTCGGCGCATCCCTCGCGCCCTATGCCGCCACCTGGCTCGCCACCCACCACGGCCTGCCCGCGGTCGGTTACTACCTCGGCGGCGCCGCCCTGCTCACCTGGGTCGCGCTATGGCTGAGCCGGGAACCGCGCGAAGCCGATTTCGCCGAAAACGCGCCCGTGCTTTAACACCTCCCGGACCACGCCCGCGCCCCGAGAAAATCTCGCGCATTGACGCCATTCATACAGCCCCGTTTTCTGCGTGGCATGAGTGACTCCAAGGCAGCCCCTTCGGCGACCAAGTATAAACGCATCGTCCTCAAATTGAGCGGCGAAGTCCTGAGCGGCAAATCCAACAATCCCATCGACGCGGGCGTCCTCGAACGCGTCTGCTCCCAAGTTAAGGAAATCCACGAACTCGGCGTGCAAGTCTGCGTCGTGATCGGCGGCGGTAACATCTTCCGCGGACTCCAAGGCGAGAAACGCGGCGTCGATCGCACCACCGGTGATTACATGGGCATGCTCGCCACCGTGATCAACTCCCTCGCCCTCATGGACTGCCTCGAAAAAATGGGCGTCTCCACCCGCGTCCAAAGCGCCATCCCGATGAACCAGGTCGCCGAGCCGTTCATCCTCCGCCGCGCCATCCGCCACCTCGAAAAAAACCGCGTCGTCATCTTCGCCGCCGGCACCGGCAACCCCTATTTCTCGACCGACACCACCGCCGCCCTCCGCGCCTCCGAGATGCACGCCGACATCCTCATGAAAGCCACCAAAGTGGACGGCATCTACGACAAAGACCCCAACAAGCACCCCGACGCCGTCAAATACGACCAGCTCACCTTCATCGACGCCCTCCGCCAGCGCCTCAACGTCATGGACTCGACCGCGTTCTCCCTCTGTCTGGACAACAACGTCCCCATCCTCGTGTTCGATCTCAACGATCCCCACGCCATCCAAAAAGCCGTCACCGGCCAAAAAGTCGGCACCCTAGTGCACGGTTAAAGGCATTCGGCCCTACTCGCTACCCGCTACTCACCACCCGCTACTTTTCTCGCTCCCATGTCCCAAACCATTCTCACCGAAACCCAAGCCAAGATGAAAAAAGCCGTGGACCACACCCTCCACGAGTTCTCCAACATCCACACCGGCAAGGCCAACCCTTCGATGGTCGAAGGCATCATGGTCGAAGCCTACGGCTCCATGGTGCGCCTTAAGGAATGCGCCGCCATCTCCACCCCCGACGCGCGCCAGATCATGATCCAGCCCTGGGACAAAAGCCTCACCCAAGCCATCGCCAAGGCCATCCAGATCGCCAACCTCGGTTTCAATCCCTCCGTCGATTCCAGCCTCGTCCGCATTCCCCTCGCCGACATGAGCCGCGAGCGCCGCCAAGAATTCGTGAAGGTTGCCAACCGCCTCGCCGAAGAAGGCCGCGTCCACGTCCGCAACGTCCGCCGCGACGCCCTCGAATCCACCAAAAAAGCCAAGCTCCCCGAAGACGAAGCCAAGCGCACCGAGAAGGACATCCAGACCTTCACCGACAAAGCCATCGAAGACATCAACAAGCACCTCGCCACCAAAGAAAAAGACCTTCTCACGGTCTAAGTTGTTTCCGTCCCATCATCCGGCCCGCCTCCCACCCGTGGTCAAAACCGCTCTTCCCCGCCGCGTCGTCATCAAGCTCGGTACCGGCGTGCTCACCTCCGGCATCGGCCAGCTCAACACCGGGCGCATCGCCGCCCTCGCCGCCGGTGTCGCCGGCCTGCGCGCCGCCGGGACCGAAGTGATCGTCGTTTCCTCCGGCGCCGTCGGCCTCGGTATGGGTCGCCTCGGCCTCAAGAAAAAACCCGCCGACGTCTCCAAGAAACAAGCCTGCGCCGCCATCGGCCAGTCGCTCCTCATGCAGACGTGGCAGCGCGGCTTCGATCCCCACGGCCTCACCGCCGCGCAAGTCCTGCTTACGCACGAAGACATGCGCAGCCGCGACCGCCACCTCGGCGTGAAGGCCTGCCTCGAAGAGCTCATCGCCTACGGCACCATCCCCGTCATTAACGAAAACGACACCGTCAGCGCCGCCGAGATCAAGTTCGGCGACAACGACACCCTCTCCGCGATGGTCGCCAGCCTCGTCGGCGCGCAGCACCTGCTCATCCTCTCCACCGCCCCCGGCCTCATCGACATGAAAGGCACCGGCCTCATCGTGCCCGTCGTCGAAAAAATCACCCCCGAGATCGAAGCGATGGCCGGCGGCACCACCGACATCACCGCCACCGGCGGCATGATTTCCAAGATCACCGCCGCCAAGCTCGCCGTCCGCGCCGGTTGCGGCGTCTTCATCGCCAGCGGCGCCGAGCCCGACATCATCGCCCGCCTCCTCGGCGGCACCGGCCCCGGCACCTTCTTCGTCCCCAGCGGCATCCCCCTCGACGCCAAAAAACGCTGGCTCGCCTACTTCCAGCGCCCCACCGGCAACATCACGATCAAGGCCGACGCCGTGCCCATCCTGCGTGACAAAGGCAGCAGCCTCCTCGCCATCGGCATCACGGGAGTTACCGGGGCCTTCTCCCAAGGCGACATTGTCAACATCCTCGCCCCCGACGGCAAAATCCTCGCTCGCGGCGTGGCCACCTTCGACGCCCACGAAGTCAAAGCCATCGCCGGAAAAACGAGTGCCGAACTCAAGCCGCTCTATCCCGCGCGCAAGCACCTCGAAGTCGTCCACCGCGACAACCTCGTGCTGCTGTGAACAGGTAGGGACGGACCGGCTGGGCCGTCCGTGGATCGTCGTAGAAGCGAGTGAAATCGCATCGGATATACTTTGCATGACCGCACGGGAATCGCCATGCATTCTCGTGTTTGTCCGTGCCCGGCCTCCCCTGCCCCGTGAACGATTTCTCCCGCACGAAAAAAATCCTTTTCGGCGTAGCCATGGCCATCGTCCTGGCGACAGGCGGGTGGTTCGCACGGGAATCATGGATACATTCGACCCGCCCGATCAAGATCGGTATCCTTCATTCCCTGACGGGCACGATGGCGATCAGCGAGTCCTCCGTCCGCGACGCCACCCTGCTCGCCATCGAGGAGCTCAACGCCGCCGGCGGCGTGCTCGGCCGGCGCCTCGAACCCGTCGTCGCCGACGGCCGCTCCGACTGGCCCGTGTTTGCCCGCGAGGCCGAACGCCTGATCGCCCAGGAAAAGGTCGCGGTCGTCTTCGGCTGCTGGACCTCCGCCAGCCGCAAAACCGTCAAACCCGTCTTTGAACGCCTCGACGGCCTGCTGTTCTACCCCGTCCAATACGAGGGCCTCGAACAATCCCCCAACATCGTTTACACCGGCGCCGCCCCCAACCAGCAGATCATCCCCGCCGTGAAGTGGAGCTTCGACCACCTGGGGAAACGGTTTTTCCTGGTCGGCTCGGACTACGTCTTCCCCCGCACCGCCAACGCCATCATCAAGGCCCAGGTCACCGCGCTCGGCGGTGAAATCGTCGGCGAGGAATACCTCCTCCTCGGAGATGTCTCCGCAGAAAAAATCGCCCAAAAGATCGTGCAGGCCCGGCCGGAAGTCATCCTCAACACCATCAACGGAGACAGTAACGTGGCGTTTTTCAACGCCCTCCGGCAGGCCGGCGTCTCCCCCGAACGCATCCCCACGCTCTCCTTCAGTATCGCGGAAAACGAGCTCCTGCACATGGACGCGCACACGATCACGGGAGACTACGCCGCCTGGAACTATTTCCAAAGCGTGCAGAGCCCGGAAAACACCCGCTTCGTCGCCGCCTTCCGGAAACGCTTCGGCCAGGCCCGCGTGACCGACGACCCGATGGAAGCCGCCTATTTCGGCGTTTATCTCTGGGCCCATGCCGTGACCGCCGCCGGCACCACCGAGGTGACCGCGGTCCGCCAAGCCCTGGGGCATCAAAGCCTCGCCGCCCCCGAAGGCATCGTTTCCATCGACTCCGAAACCCGGCACACATGGAAAACCGTGCGCGTGGGAAAGATCCGGCCCGACGGACAGTTCGAGATCGTCTGGAGCTCCGAAACCCCCACCCGCCCCCTGCCCTACCCCGCGTTCCGCTCGAAACCCGATTGGGACGCCTTCCTCGAAAACCTTCAAACCGGCTGGGGCGGCGCCTGGGCGCATCCCTAAACCTCGCGCCATGACCAAGCTCCACCTACCGCAGCTTCGACGCATGGACACCAGGCTGGCGGCCGTCTTTCTTCTGATCGGCCTGCTGCCCGTGATAATCTCCGGCACCATCACCCTCGTCCACGCCGACCGAAGCCTGCGCCAACAGGTCGGCCTCCAGCTCCAGGCCGTCGCCGACGCCAAGGCCGAACGCCTCGAAAGCTACCTCCTCGAACGAAAGGCCAACGCCACCGCGCTCTCCGCCAGCCCCCTCCTGACCGACGAACTCGACCGCTTGCGCACCGCCTTTCACCAAGGCGGCGTCGCGGCGCCCGGCTACGCCGCCGCCGCAGACGCCACCCGGGCGGACCTCAAGCGTTACCAGGACGCCTACGGCTACGAAAACCTGCTGCTCATCGACCTTGACGGAGACATCGTTTTCTCGCTGCGCCCCACCTCGGAACGCTTCGCCAATCTGCGCTCCGGCGCCCGCTCCGGCACCGCCCTCGCCCACGCCTTCGACACCGTCGGCACTCTCCTTGCCACGGAGATCACCGACTACGAACTGGACCCGATCAACGGAGACGAGCGCGCCTTCGTCGCAGCGCCCGTCTTCAAGCAAGGGGTGCTGATCGGCATCGCCGCCCTCCAGGTAAACAACCAGGAAGTGTTCAAAATCATCCAGGATTATTCCGGCCTCGGCGACACCGGCGAGACGCTCGTGGGCCGCCGCGAAGGCGCGGACGTTCTCTTCATGGCCCCCGCCCGGCACGATCTCGGCGCGGCCTTTCATCGCCGCGTTTCCATCGGCTCGGCTGCGGGCATGCCGCTGCAACAGGCAGTCCGCGGCAACTACGGCGTCGGCCAGACGCTCGACTATCGCGGCAAGGACGTCCTCGCGGTGTGGCGCTACCTTCCCTCGTTCCGCTGGGGGCTGGTCGTCAAGGTTGACCTCGACGAAGCCTTCGCCCCCATGCGGGCATTGCGAAACCTGGCCCTCGCGCTCGCCCTCGCGGTCATCCTGCTCGTGGCCGTCTGCGCCCCCGTGATCTCCCGGCTTCTCGCCGCGCCCATCCGTGCGCTCGCCCAGACCACCCGCGCCTTCAGCGCCGGCGACCTCGCCCGCCGCTCAGACATCGACTCCGGCGACGAAGTCGGCGACCTCGCCGCCGCGTTCAACCAGATGGCCGGCACCATCCACCATCAACTAGACGAATTGCGCGCCTCGAAGGCCGAGCTGGAACAACGCGTCGCCGAACGCACCCAGGCTCTCCGGTCCTCCGAAAACTTCCTCAACTCTCTCCTCGAAACCCTCCCTCTTTTCATTTTCCGCAAAGACACCCAGGGCCGCTTCACGTTTGTCAACCGCTACTATTGCGAACGCCATCAACAGCCCAAAGAGGCCATCGTCGGCCGGACGGACTTCGACATTTCTCCTCACGACTTGGCGGAAAAATACCGGAAGGACGACCTGTTCGTGATGACAACCCTCCGGCCCTTCGAGACCGAAGAGAAGCTCGTCCTGCCCGACGGCGAATCGCGCTGGATCCAAACCATAAAGGTTCCCGTGTTCGACGCCGACGGCCGCTGCGTCGGCGTCGAAGGCATGGCCCTCGACATCACCGACCGCAAGCTGGCCGAGACCGCCGTGCAGAATGAACAAGAAAGACTCAAGGCGATCTTCGAAGCCGTCCCCATCGGCATATGCCTGAACCGCAGATATGGCGATAAGACCGTCCTGCACATGATCAACGACGCCTACCTGCTCATCGCCGGCGTCACCCGGGAGCAGGACTCCCGCATGGACGCCTCGCACTGGTGGCAGGTCACCCATCCTGATGATCGCGACCGCCAGGCAGCCCTGCGCAAAAAAATCGCCGACCACGAGACCGACCATTACTCGATGGAAAAACGCTACCAATGGCCGGATGGCCGGATCGTCTGGGTGCTCTTTTCCTTTCAGGAGAAAATCCATGCCGACGGCCTCATCGAGGAATTGATCACGGTGGTGGACATCACCGCCCGCAAGCAGGCCGAGGAATCTCTGGCCAACTCGCTCGCCCTGCTCAACGCCACGATCGAATCCACCGCCGACGGCATCTACGCCGTCGAATTCGCCACCGGCCGGATCTGCGCCAACACCCGCTTCCTCAGCCTGTGGGGCATCCCCCCGGAAATGATCAAGGCCCACGGCGACCCCGCGATCATCCGCTGGAACGCCCGCCAAACCAAGGACCCGGCAAAGTTCATCGCCCGCGCCGAGGAAATCCGCGCCCAACCCGTGACCGAGTTCTTTGACGTGATCGAGCTCGCCGACGGCCGCGTGTTCGAACGCTACATCAACCCCCAGAAAATCGACGGCCAAGTGGTCGGCGCGGTCGTCAACTTCCGCGATATCACCGAGCGTCGGAAATCCGAAGCCGCCCTCGCCTACGAACGCGAGCTTTGGCAAATCCTGCTCAACAACTCCCCCGACTACATCTATTTCAAGGACGAGCACTCCCGCTTCATCAAATGCAGCAAGGCCCAGGCCCGGCAGTTCGGCGTGGACGCCCCTGATGAAATGATCGGCAAGACCGACTTCGACTTCTTCGACGAAGCCCACGCCCGCCCCGCCTTCGAGGACGAACAGGCCATCATCCGCACCGGTCTCCCCATCATTGGCAAGGAAGAGCACGAGATCAAAAAAGACGGGCGCGGCGAAGCCTGGATGCTCACCACCAAGATGCCCTTTTACGACAAGGAGGGGAACATCATCGGCACCTTTGGCATCTCCAAGGACATCACCGTCATCAAGCGCACCGAGCAGGCCTTCAAGGAGGCCAAGGAAACCGCCGAAGCCGCCACCCGGGTGAAGAGCGAGTTCCTCGCCAACATGAGCCACGAGATCCGCACGCCCATGAACGGCGTCATCGGCATGACCGGCCTTCTGCTCGACACCCCGCTGGATCCCGTCCAGCACGACTTCGCCGAGACGATCCGCCACAGCGCGGACAACCTGATGACCATCCTCAACGACATCCTGGACTTCTCCAAGATGGAGGCAGGCAAACTCCTCTTTGAAACCCTCGACTTCGATCTGATCGAAACCATCGAAAGCACGCTGGACATACTGGCGGCCCAGGCGAAAGGCAAAGGCATCGAACTG